>CAJPSE010000198.1 GCA_905373185.1 uncultured Fretibacterium sp. | reverse complement strand
TGATAATCCGCCGCGGCCGGTTCGAGCCCACGAGCTCGGAGAGCTGGATGCGCTTGGCGACGGCATCCTTCGTGAGGAAGAAGGCGTAGTTCAACCCCTCCATGTCGCCGCTGGAGAGGGTGACGACCCGCTCCCCCTCCTCCAGCGGAAGAAGCCGGGAGATCTGCTTGCCCTTGCCCGTCCGGGTCTCGGGTATCGAGAAGCCCTTGAGGCTCAGAACGCGCCCCTTGTTGGTGAAGAAGTACAGGTCCCGGTGCGTGTGCGTCACGCAGACTGTGGCGATGCTGTCGTCCTCCTGGACCGAGGCGCCCTTGCGCCCCTTGCCTCCGCGCCCCTGCAGGGTGTAGCCCTCGAGATCCTGGCGTTTCAGAAAACCGTCCTTCGAGAGCACCACGACGATATCGCTCTCGGGGATCAGTTCCTCGTCCGCGGACTCCCGGTAGTCGTCGACGATCTCCGTCCGGCGGTCGTCCCCGAACCTCCTGCTCAGGTCCCTCAGCTCGTCCCGAATAACGCCGTCCAGGACCTTGGAGTCGCCCAGAATCTCCCTGTAGGAGGCGATGTCCCGCAGCAGCTGGCGCAGCTCCTCGTTCAGCTTCTCGCGTTCCAGGCCGGTCAGGCGCTGAAGACGCATCTCCAGTATGGCCTGGGCCTGGAGCTCCGAGAACCCGAGCTGACCGACCAGCCCGTCCTTGGCCTCCGCCGCCGAGGCCGAGGAACGGATGAGCTGGATGACTTGGTCGATGATGTCGAGCGCCTTGACCAGGCCCTCGACGATATGCTCCCGCGCCAGCGCCTTGTTCAGGCGGAACTGCGTCCTGCGCCGCACCACGTCCCGGCGGTGGTCCAGAAAGAGGCCCAGAATTTCCGCCAGGGGCAGTTCGCGGGGACGTCCCTTGTCGAGCGCCAGGTTGATCACGCCAAACGTGGACTGGAGCTGCGTCCGCCTGTAGAGCTGCCGCATCACCAGGTCGGGGTCGCCGTCCCGGGTCAGGTCCAGAACGATGCGCATCCCCTCGCGGTCCGACTCGTCGCGGATATCCGAGACGCCGTCGATCTCCTTGTTCTGGACGCAGGAGACCATCGTCTCGATCAGGTTGGTCTTGTTGACCATGAAGGGGATCTCGGTCACCACGACGCAGGCGCGGCCGCGCCTGCCCTCCTCCGCATGGATACGCCCGCGGACGACGATCCGCCCCCGGCCCGTCCTGTAGGCGTTGTAGATGCCCTGCCGTCCCAGGATCAGCCCCCCGGTCGGGAAGTCCGGACCGGGCATGCGCTCCAGGATGTCCGCCAGGCTCAGCTCTCCGGCGGCCCTTCCCGTCTCCAGAATCCAGCAGAGAACGTCCACGACCTCCCTCAGGTTGTGGGGGGGGATGTTCGTCGCCATGCCCACCGCGATGCCCGTGCTGCCGTTGATCAACAGGTTTGGAAGCACCGCGGGTAGGTACAGGGGCTCCTGGAGCGACTCGTCGAAGTTCGGGCCCCAGTCCACGGTCTCCTCGTCGATATCGGCCAGCATCAGCTCGCCCGTCTCGTGGAGCCGCGCCTCCGTGTAGCGCATGGCCGCCGGGCTGTCCCCGTCGATGGAGCCGAAATTTCCCTGACCGTCCACCAGGCAGTAGCGCAGGCTCCAGTCCTGCGCCATGCGGACCATCGTCTCGTATATGGAGCTGTCGCCGTGGGGGTGGTACTTGCCCATGGTCTCGCCGACGACGCGGGCGGACTTCTTGTACGCCGAGTTGTGCCGAAGCCCCAGCTCCGACATGGCGTACAGGACGCGCCGCTGCACGGGCTTCAGGCCGTCGCGGACGTCGGGCAGCGCCCGCCCCACGATGACGCTCATGGCGTAGTTGAGGTAGCTCTCCTTGATCTCGTCCACCAAGGGCAGGGGGACGACCCTGCCGAACAGAGAGCCCTCCTTGTTCTCTTCCGTCATCAAAAAATCCCTCCCGGATTCCATCCACTCTCCCCGAAGCGGGGAGGGGACCAAACAACAAAAGCCCGATCGGCAAAGGGACGCCGCCGATCAGGTGTTTTTTATTGTAACACGTGCGTCGGGTTCTTTATGTCGGGCTCTTTGCCGCCGGGTCCACGGAGGCGCCGTATCCGTCCCCTTCGCCTCCGAGGGGTGTTCCGGTTCGCGGCTGATATAATACCTGCGACAGGATCCGTTCGGCATCGTTTCCCGCGTCCGGGTGCATCCCGGGCGGCGGAATGGGGTGCCGACGGCAGAGACCGAAAAGATGAAGATGCTGCGGAAGGAAGGTAACGCGATGAAGCCGACGGTGGTCGATCATATAGGGATAGCCGTGAACAGCATTCGGGATTCCCTTGCGTTCTGGGAGGGGACGCTCGGCATCCGCTGCACCGGGGTGGAGGAGGTCGCGGAGCAGAGGGTCAAAACGGCCTTCCTGCCCCTGAAGGATACGGAGGTAGAGCTTCTGGAGCCCACAGCGGAGGACAGTCCGGTCGCCAAGTTCATCGCCAGGAAGGGCGAGGGAATCCACCATCTGGCCATCCGCGTGGAGGACCTGGAGGCCACGCTGGCCGAGCTCAGAGAAAAGGGAGTGCGCCTGATTGACGAGAAGCCCCGCAGGGGTGCGGGCGGGGCCCTGATCGCCTTCGTCCACCCCGCCGCGACGGGGGGCATTCTTTTGGAGCTCTCCCAGCGCTGAACGTGGCGGAGGGAAAGGGGACCGGCCTTGGCCGATACGCGGTCGCCCTGCTGGTCGGGATCGTCCGGAGGCTGCCTCAGAGGCTGGCCGTAGCCATGGGCGGCCTGTTGGGGCGCCTGCTTTGGGCGTTCAGCTGGCGGAAGGTCGATCGGGGCGAGGTGCGCTGCGTCGCGGCGCTGGGTGTGGGAGTTACCGTCGCGCGCGGCATCGTGCGGAGGTCCTTCATCAACCTGGGGCGCTCGGCCGTCGAGTTCGTCCGGCTGGATCGGATGATGTCCGGGCTGCGGGAGACGGTGACGGTGGAGGGGCGCGAGAACCTCGACCGCGCTTTGGCCCGTGGGCGGGGGGCCCTGCTTATGGCTGCCCATATTGGCAACTGGGAGCTCGCCGGGGCGCGCCTGGTCCTGGAGGGATATCCCGTCGTGCCGCTCTACACTCCCCAGCGCAACCGGGGTGGGCTCAACGACCTGATTCAGCATCAGCGCACGGCCGTGGCCGGGATGAAGATGGTGCCCAGCGAGGGGGCCGGCCTGCGCGAGGCCTTCCGAACCTTGAGGCGGGGGGGGATCGTGGGGTTCCTTCAGGACCTGGACGCCCGGGGAG
>CAJPSE010000197.1 GCA_905373185.1 uncultured Fretibacterium sp. | reverse complement strand
CGGGACGGTCGCGGTGGAGGCGATGCTGCTGCGCCGCTACATGGTGGTGATCTACAACGGCAACGCGGTCTCCTGGGCCATAGCGCGCGCGCTGGTGCGAATCCCCTACATCTCGATCCCGAACTATCTGGCCGGTCCGCCCGGCGAGCCGCTCTACCCGGAGCTGCTCCGGGGCGATGCCCGGCCCGAACGGATCGTCCAGGAGCTGTACCGCTATACCGACGACCCCGCCGTGCGCTCCGAGGCCGACCGCCGAATGGAGGAGGCCCGGGCCGCCATGGGCTCCGGGGACGCCGCCGGGTTCTGGGCGGAGGCCATTCTACCGTGAATCGGCATTGTCCCGAAGTCCGGAAGGGGTTGGAGCAAGGAGAAGCGAGAGGGGGAACGGTGATGCAAAGGTGAGGGTCTCCATACTGACGAATGGCCCTGGGGAGCTCTGGGACTGGGCACGGCCCGTGGCGACGGAGCTGCGCCTGCGGGGGCACTCCGTCTCCCTGTGGCTCCTGCCCTGCCCCTTCGCGTCGGGCCGGGAGCGCGAGGCCGCCTCGCTGCTGGGGGTCGACAAGCTCGAGGGCCCTAACGGAGTTGCGCGGACCTGGCGGGAGCTCGGGGCCGAACGGACGGACCGCGTCCTGCAGCTGGGGGGGGACCTGATGTTCGGGACCCGTCTCGCACGCTCCGCCAAGGCGCCCCTGTTCGTCTACACCTACGGCGCCAAAAAAGGTCTGGACCGGGCTCAGGCGGTCTTCACAGCCTGTCCGTCGATGGCCTCGGGCATCTCCGGCAAGCCCGGGGCACGCCCCATCGGGGACCTCGTCCGGGACGCCCTGGAGATGGATGCGCACAGCCCGTCAGCCGCGTCCTGGAACTGGCCGGAGGAGCCCGACTCGCCCCGGCTCCTGCTGCTCCCGGGGAGCCGGCCCGCCATCCGCCGGGCGGCCCTGGGCTGGCTGACCACCGTTGTCGCCGCGCTCCGGGCCGAATTTCCGAGGTTGCGGGTCCGGACGCTTTTCTCGCCGTTCATGCTGGACTCCGAACTCGAGGCCTGGTGCGACGCGGGGCTCGAGCCCGTCCGGGTCGGGGCGGGCGTCGCGATGCGGGGTGCGGACTACGCCCTGACCCAGCCGGGGACGAACACGCTGGAGATGATGCACTGCGGGCTGCCCGGGCTGACGGCTGCGCCGCACGCCTTTCTGGAACACATTCCCGTCGCCGGGCTGCGCGGGTTCGCCGTATCCCTGCCGCTCGTGGGTAGAAGGATACGCCGTGCCGCGGTCGAGCGCATCCTAGCGCGCCACAACGGGTTCATCTCCCTGCCGAACCGCATCGCGAACCGCTCCATCGTGGACGAGCTGTACGGGGACGTCACCCCGCAGATGCTCGCCCTGCGGATCGCCTCCGCCCTGCGGGCTCCGGAGGGGCTCGCGGAGACGCGTGCGGCGCTCCTGGAACTCTCGGGGGAGGGCGGGGCCGCCGCACGGCTGTGTGACGCCCTGGAAGCGCAGGGGCGCCGCGTGCCCCAATGAGCCGGCTGCCCCCACGATACGAATGGAGATTATGAAGCGAGATATGAAGCGAGATACGAAACGAGGTGAGGGATGGTGAGTAAAAGGCTTCGGACGCTGTCTATCGGGACGTCCCATTTCGAGAAGCTGCGGCGGATGGACTGCATCTACGTGGACAAGACGGCGCGGCTGACGGAGCTCGTCGAGACCGGGGCGTGGTACTTCCTGTCCCGGCCGCGGCGTTTCGGAAAGTCGCTGACTTTATCGACCCTGGAAGCGATGTTCGGCGGCCGCGCGGAGTCGTTCGCGGGGCTGGCCGCCGAGGCGTGGGTGACGGAGCAGGCGAAACGCCCCTGCCCGGTGCTGCGGCTGGACATGAGCACGATGGACGTGCGGGACGTCTCCCGTTTCGAGAAGAACCTGGTGGCGGAGCTTGCCGACCAGAGCGGCAGGCGGGGAATGACGTTGACCCGAAGCGACGCCGACGAACCTGGGGGGGCCTTCAAGGATGTCATCAAGGGCTTTTATGAACAGAGCGGTCCCGTCGTCGTTCTGATCGACGAGTACGACAAGCCGATCCTCGACAAGATCGGAGACATGGAGGCCGCGGAGGCGATGCGGGGCGCGCTGCGCAGCTTCTACACGGTGCTGAAGGGGTGCGACGAATATCTTCGCTTCGTGATGCTGACGGGAATCTCCAGGTTCAGCAAGACGGGGGTCTTCTCCGCCATGAACAACCTGCGAGACATCTCGGCGAGCGAGTCCTTCGGCGATATCGTCGGGTACACGCAGGCGGAGCTCGAGGCCAGCTTCTCCGAGTGGATCGACGCCGCGGCCCTGAAGACGGGGACGACGCGGGAAGGTCTGCTGAAGCGGATGAAGGACTACTACGACGGCTTCTGTTTCGACGGCGCGACGCGGCTCTACAATCCCTTTTCCATCCTGAACTTCCTGGCCGACCGCCGGTTCTCGAACTACTGGTACAGCTCGGGGTCACCCGCCTTCATCGTGGAGTACATGAAGAGGCACGGTATCAGGGACCCGGAGGCGTACCGACACATGAGCGTATCGGCCGACTTCGCGGAAAGCCAGGAGATCGAGCGGGCGCGGCCGGAGAGCTTCCTCTATCAGGCGGGGTACCTGACCATCGAGAAATGGGTGGAGGACTCCATCACGCTCGACTACCCCAACCGCGAGGTGCTGGACTCCATCTCCCGCATGTACCTGGAACACGTCTACCGCGTGGAGAGCTATAGCTCCATCGGCTCGGACCTCTGGCAGGCGTTGAGCGAAGGGGACGTCGCCGAGGCCATCCGGCTCTACAATACGGCCTTGGCCTCGATCCCCTATCAGGATTTCATCAAACGGGACGAATCCCTGTACCGCTCCCTGTTTTTGATGCTCCTCCGCGGGGCGGGGATTACGGCCCACGGGGAGGTGCCGACGAATCGGGGACGAAGCGACGTCCTGGTCCTTTTTCCCCATCGTGTCGCCGTGCTGGAGTTCAAGCTGGCGCGGAGCGAATCGGAGGTCGACCGTCTGAGGCTCGAAGGGCGAAAGCAGATCGAGGAGAAGGGGTATACGAAACCCTACGACGCGGAGCGGCGTGCCGTGACCGCGGAGGTCGTCGTCATCGACGCGGAGAAGCGCCGGGCAGTACCGCCCCATCCGTAGCTCTTAGCTCTATCCGTGGCTCTAACCGCAGCCCCATTCGTAGTTCAATCCCTCGGCGGCGGGACAAAGTGGGGCGCCGGGGGCTTGGGGGAGGAGCCCTCGGGTCCCGCATATTTTTCAAGGAGG
>CAJPSE010000196.1 GCA_905373185.1 uncultured Fretibacterium sp. | reverse complement strand
CTCCCGATTGCCCCCGGCTAGTAGGCTGAGCCCCCGCTCTCCCTCAACGACAAACGTTCCCCCCGCCGCCAGGCGCACATAGGCGTCACGGGCCTCGGAGCACACGGAACAGCTCAGAAGCCCCACTGCGGCCAAAAGCATCCCCAAGAGCCTCCGTAATTTTTCCCTCTCGAAAAGCAACTCGGATACCTCCCGGCAAGAATACATTATCGAGGACGGGATCCCTACGTCTCCCCGCCAAAGGGCAGCAGAAGCCCCTCCCGTCCACCCGGAACCGGCTTCCCAAGATAGGCATAGGCGCTGCCCGTCGCCCTGCGCCCGCGCGGGGTCCGCTCCAGAAACCCCTTCTGTATCAGGTAGGGCTCGTAGATGTCCTCGATCGTCTGCATGTCCTCGTTCAAGGCCGCCGCCATCGTCCCGAGGCCGACGGGGCCGCCGTCGAACAACTCGACGATCGTTCGCAGGATGCGGCGATCCCCCTCGTCCAGCCCCTCGGCGTCGACATCGAGCATATCCATAGCGCGGGCGGCGACCTCCGCGTCGATGCTCCCCGTTCCTCGAACCGCCGCAACGTCCCGAACGCGGCGCAAAAGCCTCAGGGCAACACGGGGCGTCCCGCGCGCACGCCGGGCAATCTCCCGCGCCGCCTCGCCGAGGACTTGAATTTCCATGACGCCGCCAGCCCTGAGGACAATGCGGGCCAGCTCCTCCTCCGTATAAAGGGCGAGCTGCTCGACGATTCCAAAGCGGGCGCGCAGAGGCGAGGTCAGGAGTCCCAGCCGGGTCGTCGCCCCGCAGAGCGTAAAGCGCGGCAGGGATAGGCCGATCGTCTTTGCCAGGGGCCCCTTGCCCACCACGATGTGCAGGGCGAAGTCCTCCATCGCGGGGTAGAGGATCTCCTCGACCTGGGCCGGCATACGATGAATTTCATCGATGAACAACACGTCGCCCGGCTCCACGTTCGAGACGATCGCCGCGAGGTCTCCGGCACGCTCGAGCGCGGGGCCCGTCGTCGTGCGCAGCTGCCCCCCCATCTCCTGGGCGATGATGCCCGCCAGCGTCGTCTTGCCCAGCCCCGGAGGTCCGTAGAAGAGGATATGGTCCAAGGGCTCCCCGCGCCCGCGGGCCGCCTCCATGTAGATCCTCAGTTTCTCCCGCACCCGTTCCTGACCGATAAAATCGTCGAGGGAACGGGGCCTGACGGTCACGTCCTCCTGAGAACGGGGGGCCGAGAAAAAACGGGGCTCGTCTTCGTACCGATCGTCCTGCATCGTACCGGTTCCCTCCGTGTATCGGCTTTCCTAGCGGCGCCCCTGCTGGAGTTCCCTCAAAGCGGCCTTCAGAAGGGACTCCTCGTCCATGCGTTCAAAATCCTCGCCGCGCGCGGCCCGGATAGCGGACAGGACCGGACCGATATCCGTCTGCGCGAAGCCGAGGGAGCGCAGGGCCTCCCCCACCGTATCCGCCGTCCGCGACGGTGCGGCAAGGCCCGAACCGGCCGTCGGAATGGAATCCGTCAATGCCTCGGGGAGAAGGTTCCGAAGCTCGAAGCACAGCCGCTCCGCCGTCTTGCGCCCCACGCCGGGGACCCGCGTGAAGGCGGCAACGTCGGCCAGGGACACGGCCCGGAGGATATCGTCCACGGAGAGGACGGACAGAATCGCCATTCCCGTTCGGCCGCCAACCCCCTTGATCGCCGTGACCTTCAGAAAGATCTCACGCTCCCGCTCGTCGGCGAACCCGAAGAGCGAGGCCCCGGCCTCCGACACCTGCATGAAGACCGTCAGGCGCACCCGCTCCCCCTCACGACAGAGCGCCAGGGCGCCCCGGGTACACAGCACGTCGAACCCCATGCCGTGGACATCCAACAGCACGGCGTTCTCCATGACGTTCAAGACCTCTCCCGTCAGGCAGCGGATCATGGCAGGTACCCGCCGGACGCGGCCGCGAGCTCCGCCTCCGGCCTGAAGGCCGAGTCGTAGTAAGCGAGCCCGGCCAACGCCGCGGCCAGAGCGTCCGCCGCATCGTCGGGAGAGGGTATGGCGTCGAGCCCCAGAAGGCGCTGGACCATCCGCTGCACCTGGGTCTTATCGGCACCCCCGGTTCCGCAAACGGCCAACTTTATCTGATTCGGCTTTGGCTCCAGGACCGGAAGGCCCTTCCGGGCCGCCAGGAGCATCACGACTCCCCGAGCCTGCCAGACGAACTCCGCCGTCGTGATGTTCCGCCCAAAAAAAAGGCGCTCCACGGACATGAAATCGGGGGCGCAGTGCTCGAGCTGCTCCCCCAAAGCCTCATAAATATACAGGAGCCTCCGCGTAAAGGGCAACTTCGGGCTCGTCTCGACGCACCCGTACGTCAGGGCCCGCAAGCGGCTCCCCTGCCGTTCCACGAGCCCATAGCCAACCCGGGCAAGGCCTGGATCGATCCCCAGGCACAGCCGCCCGCCGCCCATCACTCCTCGAGCCCGGCGGCGGCCTCGTCGGAAAGGTCGAAGTTGGAATAGACGTTCTGAGTGTCGTCGTGCTCCTCGAGAACCTCGATCAGGCGCATGATCTTCCGTGCCGCCTCAACGTCCGTTATCTCGACGGGCGTCTTGGGGACCATGGGGGTCTCGGCGCTCTCCACCACGTACTTCGCCTTTTCCAGAGCCTCCTGAAGGGGCCCCAGGTCCCCCGGCTCGCAATAAAGCGTATACCCCTCGTCGGAGGACTCCATATCCGTCATCCCGGCCTCGAGCCCGCAGGACATCAGGGCATCCTCGTCCAGCCCCTTGCCCTTGACCTCGAGAACCCCCTTGCGCTCGAACATCCAGGATACGCTCCCGGACTCCCCCATCTGCCCGCCGTTGCGCGTCAGAAGGGCCCGGATCTCCGGCGTCGTGCGGTTCCGGTTGTCCGTGAGCACCTCGACCAGCACCGCAATGCCGTTCGGGCCATACGCCTCGTAGGTCAGCTCCTCGTAGGAGGCCCCGTCAATCTCGCCCGTCCCCCGCTTGATGCCCCGAACGATGTTGTCCATGGGTACGCTGACGGCCTTGGCCCTCTCGATCGCCGTCTTCAGGCGCATGTTCATCGCCGGGTCCCCACCGCCCTCCTTGGCCGCGATGATGATCGCGCGCACAAGTTTCTGGAAGAGATTGCCCCGTTTTGCATCCTGAGCGGCCTTGCGATGTTTGATGTTAGCCCATTTGGAATGTCCTGACAAAAAAATCACCTCATAAGCATAAATGCGCCGACTAGGAAACACGCGGCGCCTGTTCTAGACAAAGCCACCCTCATGGCATGGAAAGTCTGCCCCACCCCTAGATC
>CAJPSE010000195.1 GCA_905373185.1 uncultured Fretibacterium sp. | reverse complement strand
TTCCTCTGCCTGGTCCCTTACTTTGCCCGCACTTTGCGTCCCCGTGGACTGGGGTTCCCCCTCCGGGCTTGACAGGCACTGCGAGAATGTCTATACTAACAGCAATTAGTTTTAAGTAACTTATGTGTTGTTTGTCGATGCTTTTTGAGAACGATCGAACGGGATACGACGATCGTCCAATTTCGGGAGGTAACATTTTTAGTGTTTAGCAGAGGCGGTGTTTGCTCATTTTCTTCCGCATCTGACGGAGGGAAGATTAGATGCCAGCTTAACCTGTGCAACGAGGGCTTGAGCTCTGATAAAGCCTTTTATAATCCGCAGTGAAAGGTTCGGTAACCGGCCTGACAGGGCGAGAAGAGCTTGTTGCAGGGCTGGGAATTGTTGTGGGCTGTTAAGAGACAAAAGGCTGTTTGTCGTCTTTTTAGATAAACCAGTTGAGCACAAGCTGCAAAGATTTTTATTGATTCTATCATTTTAACGCATTAATGCGAGGGTTTTCTGTGCGCTTGAAATAATATCGAGGAAACAATGTCGTGCAACGGTGGCACGTTACGACAGTGCAACGAGAAAGCCCGCGACTAAAGTCGCGGGCTGAAAGTTACAACGCCGCCAACTTGTCGGCGTTCGCCTTTGCTTTTGTTTCTCTGAATATACTGTATTTGGTAACTGGTAACGTGGGGTGAAATCCCGTGCCAACCTGTCCCCTTTTGGGGGTACAACGTATCTTGAAAACTCGATATATCGGGTTGTTTGGGGAAGTTCCAAACGTAAAATATCCAACGCCCAAGAACAAACTCAGAATACTTGGGGCAAAGAGTGGGGCATCCACTCTTTAAGGGAGAAGACGTAAGACCGGCTTCGGTCGGCTGTCTTTGTCGATCTTAGAATCCCACGAGTTTATTCGTGGGAGTATGTCAAGACAAGCGAGTTGCTGATTTTCCCGGGTGTTATTTGTATTTGATGCCGCTGTAATCCGGCTTAATTGATGACGTGCCCTGGAAGGAGGGGTAGGTGTGTTTCCCTTGCATGTGGCTCCGGTCAATACGAAGCTGAAGGTCATGAAGGCCGGGAGCAATCCAGGGATGTCCAAACGCCTTGAGAGCCTTGGGTTGGGGGAGGGGAGTATCCTCACTCTGCTGCAGGATCGGGACGGGGATGTCATCGTCAAGGTGATGGAGGGCGAGAGCTGCCTGGCTCTGGACCACGAGATCGCGATGACTCTCCTGGTCGGGGAGGCTTAGAGACGGACATTTGGATGTGGAATGGGCACTGGCTGTCAGGACTGGCCCGACTTGGCGGAACGCCTCCGGGTCGGGTGTTTTGACGTCACGTTTTGAATTCTAGCGCAGATTGGGTGGGAACGATGAGCGAAGTGACGCTTGCGGAGCTTGCCCCGGGTGAGTCGGGGATGGTCGTGGGGATTAAGGGCAGGGGGATGTTGGCCCAGAGGCTGGTTGATATGGGGCTCTATCCCGGAGTCGCAGCCAGGGTCGTTCGAAGGGCGCCCTTGGGAGATCCCATTGAGGTTGACGCCGAGGGTGCACTCGTCAACCTGCGCTATGAGGAAGCTCATTTCGTGAAGATGAAGAAGCTTAATAATGGGCAAGATGAATAAAATGGGCAAAAAGATTGTGGCCCTTGCGGGGCAGCCGAACTGCGGAAAATCCACCGTTTTCAACAGTCTGACGGGCGCAAGACAGTTTGTGGCCAACTACCCCGGGGTGACCGTCGATAAGATGATGGGCTGGTACAGGAGGGACGGAGAGTCGGTGGAAGTGGTTGACCTTCCGGGGACCTACAGCCTGACGTCCTATTCGCCAGAGGAGCGTGTCTCTCGCGGCGTCCTTCTGGGCGAGCCGCTTTCAGCGGTCGTGAACGTCATGGATGCCGCGAACCTCAAGCGCAGCCTGTACCTGACAATTCAGCTTCTGGAGATGGAAATCCCCCTCGTGCTTGACCTCAACATGATGGACGTAGCCGAGAACCTGGGGATCACGGTGGACGCCGCAGGGCTCTCAAAGGAGCTGGGCGTCCCCGTCATTGGGACAGCCATCACCCAGGGGCGCGGACGGGAGGACCTGCTCAGAGCGATTGCCGACATGTCCCGCTCCAGTGCGCGGACGAGTCTGGCCACAGCCGAGCTTTACCCCGACCTTAAGGACGCCCTGCGGGAGCTGGAGGCCCTGCTGGCCGGCGCGTCCCTCGGGGAGACCTTCCCCCTTCCCTGGATTGCCGTCAAGTTGATGGAGGCCGACCCCGAGGTCGCGGCCTTGGTGCGCGAGAAGGCCGAGGGCAGGGCTCAGGAGGTCCTTTTGAAGGCGGAGGCCCTCCGGGAGCACTTTGAGCGGGAGAAGGGTATGAGTGCCGACCTCTACGTCTCCGGCCAGCGCAGCCGGAGGGCCGCGGCGATCGCAGGCCGCCATGTGGTCAAGAAGGACGCAGAGAAGGTGCATATCTCCGAGCGGATCGACCGGGCCGTCTGCAACAAGTTCTTCGGCCCCGTCTTCCTGCTGGTTGTCATTTACGGGTTCTACTACCTCTCGTTCATCCAGGGCTACAACCTCACACACTACACCTGGCCCGTCCTTGCGGGATTCCGAAGTTTGGCCGAGAGCGTCCTGCCGCAACCGGGGCTCATTGAGCTGCCCCTGTTGCGGGAGTTCGTCCTCTGGATTGTCGATAATCTGAATGCGCTCTTCAACTACATCCCGATCTTCTTCATCCTCTTCGCGCTGATCGCGGTGCTGGAGGACAGCGGTTACATGCCGCGGATCGCGTTTGTCCTGGACCGCATCCTGAGCCGGTTCGGTCTGCACGGGCAGTCCACCCTCCCGATGATCCTGGGTGGCGTCGTCCTGGGGGGCTGTGCTGTCCCTGCGGTCATGGCCACCAAGGGCATTCCGGATGAGAAGTCGAAGCTGGCGACGATCCTGACGTTGCCCATGCTCAACTGTCAGGCCAAGCTGCCGCTCTACTTCCTTCTTATCGGCATCTACTTCAACGAAACGGTGCGCCTGCCCCTGTTTGGAGAAGTCAACCAGCAGAACATCGTCATCGTTTTTATTCAGACGATCAGCCTGCTCTTCGTGCTTCCCATCGCCAAGATTCTGTCCATGACGGCGCTGAAACACAAGGAGACAGCCCCCTTTATCATGGAGATGCCGCCCTACCACATCCCCTCCCTGCGGGGGGTTCTGGGGCGCGCAATCGAGCGGATATGGCTCTACATTCGCAAGATCACGACCGTCGTCGCGGCCGTGGCCGTCGTCCTCTTTGTCCTGCTCCAGTTTCCCGGACTGACCCCGGAGCGAAAGG
>CAJPSE010000194.1 GCA_905373185.1 uncultured Fretibacterium sp. | reverse complement strand
TCCTTCAGGCCGTTGGAACGAAGGATGTCCTGGGCCGTCACCCCGGCGTAGCTGAGAGCTATGTCCGACAGGGTCTCGCCGGACTTGACGATATGCTCCTTCCAGCCGACGCCCACGTCCGTCAGGCGGACCTCCCCATCCTGCGCCTCGGACTCCATGACGTCCTCCGACACCCCGTCGTCGGGGAGGCGGGTGCCGTCGTCCTCAGTGTTCAGTATGATCGATTCGAAATCGGAAAGATCCTTGGGAAGAGGGCCGAAATCCTCGGCGATATCGGCGACGGGAAGCAACAAGGACGACCCGACCTCCTTCACCTCGGAGACCGGGACCTGGGAGACCTGCAGTTTTGGCAGAGAGGCTGACCTGGCAGGCAGGTCGCCGGAAAGGGAGGAGGAGGGCTCATCAGGAAGGATGGGAGCAAGCCCCTTGCCCTCCTCGTAGGCGTCGCTCATATCGACGGAAACGAACCCCTCGTTCGCCACAGGAAGGTCGTTCCGATTCTCCACCAGGCTCCCCCACGCGACCCCGGAGAACCGGCCCCACGCGGAAAACATCAGAAAAGCGGCCAATCCCATCGTGCAGCATACTACAACGCAAAACCCCCAGGAAAAGCCCTCGGGAGAAGCCGGCCCCTTCGACTTCGATGCCTTGAACTTACGGGCCTTTTTCTTATCGTCGAATGTTTTCAACAAACATTCCCCCTGACCTGAAAACGAACGCCGACATCTCGACCGGCAATAACCGTTTCTTTAGAATGCAACCCCCGCCAGACCTCGAGCGTCCGGTTTTTGCACCCTGCCTCCGCCATCGGAAAAAAGCGGAAGAATACGTCTCGGTCAGCATTATAGCACACCCGTCTTCCCGTCAAATGTAGGAGGCGGCCTCGGGACGCCTCGAGGAGGAGAGGGTGTTCTCCCCCTTTATGAGAGCTTTATGGACATCAGAAACTCGCGGTTGTTGCGGGTCTGCCGCAGCTTGTCCAGGATCAGGTTCAGCGCCCCCGCCTCGTCGACCCCCATGATGCGCTTGCGGAGGACCCACAGCCGGGCCAGCTCGTCCTCCGGAATGAGCAGCTCCTCCCGCCTCGTTCCCGAGCGGGTGATGTCTATGGCGGGGAAGATGCGCTGCTCCGCCAGCTTGCGCGACAGATGCAACTCCATGTTGCCCGTGCCCTTGAATTCCTCGTAGATGACGTCGTCCATGCGACTCCCCGTATCCGTCAGGGCCGTGCCGACGATCGTCAGGCTGCCCCCCTCCTCGAAGTTGCGGGCCGCGCCGAAAAATCGTTTGGGAAAGTAGAGCCCCGAGGGATCGAGGCCGCCCGAGAGCGTCCGCCCCGACGGGGGGACTGTGAGGTTGGAGGCCCGGGCCAGGCGCGTGATCGAGTCCAGGAGAATGACCACGTCCCTCTTGGCCTCCACGAGCCTTTTGGCCTTCTCCAACGCAAGGTTCGCAACCCGGATATGCTCGTCCGCGGGACGATCGAAGGTCGAGGCGATCACCTCCCCGTCCACGGACCGGGAGATGTCGGTCACCTCCTCGGGGCGCTCGTCGATGAGAAGAGCCATCAGGATGATGTCCGGATAGTTCGTGGCAATCGCCCTGGCGATCCGCTTGATCAGCGTCGTCTTGCCCGCCTTGGGCGGCGAGACGATCAGGGCCCGCTGTCCCAGCCCGATGGGCGCGAACATGTCCACCAGCCGCGTGGCCCAGTCGCCAGGGCTGTTCTCCATATTGATGCGGACGTTGGGGAAGATCGGGGTGAGCTGTCCGAACACGGCGCGCCGCCGGGAGTGCTCGGGGTCCGAGAAGTTGACCGTCTCCACCCTCAGCAGGGCCTCGTAGTGCTCCTGTTCCCGCGGGGGCCGGATCAGGCCCCAGATCACGTCCCCGTTGCGCAGGCCGAAGCGCCGTATCTGCGAGACCGACAGGTAGACGTCGTTGTCGGTCGGCAGCATCCCCTTGGGACGCAGGAACCCGAACCCCTCCGGCAGGATCTCGAGGGTCCCGCCCCCGAAGCGGTAGTTCATGCTCTCCGCCTGAGCCCTCAGGATGGAGATGACCAGGTCGTCCTTCCGCAGGGTCGTGGCCCCGGGAACGTTGAGCTCCCGACCGATCTTGCGGAGGTCCACGAGGTTCTTGGACGCCAGGTAGCCGTAGGTGTGCTTGGGCTTGGGATGGATGAACGGTTCCACGGGCCTGAGGGAGGATACTGCGGGGTCGGCAGGCTCCGCGGCCGCCTCCGTGGACTCCATCGATTCCGGCAAGAGCTCAGGGACCGGGGGAGGAACGGGAACAGGAGGCACAGCCGCCGGCGGCACCACCTCCTCCACGGCCTGGGTGGCTTGGACCGCCGGGGCCGACGGCTCCACCGGTGGGACGACCTTCCTGGGACGCCCGCGCGGACGGGTCACCTTGGGAGCCGGTTCAGCCGCAGCCGCGGCCGGTCTCTCCGCCGTACCGAGGAGCGTGGTGCCTCCAGCCGGCTCCTGCTGCGCCTCAAGCGCCTTCTTCGGGGGACGTCCCCGCCTTTTGGGAGCTTCCCCTCCCTCCTTCGGCAGTCTTACCATGAGACACAAAAACCCTTTTCATCGTACATCATATCTCGATCACCTCAAAAACAATGGGATTCAAAATGGCGCCCCGACGGACGAAACCGACGCCATCGCCGGCCCTCGGTAAATCTCGAATCAGTAGATCTCGAACCGGAACTCCGGGATCGTCTCGGAACGATACAGGATATCGACCGCGTATTTTCCCCTCGGCAAGGGAACACCGCTCTCCTGAAGCAGACAGTACATCCTGGAGCCGGAGGGTGCCGGGAGCGGATACGTCTCCGATTGAACGATCTTATCCCCCCAACGCCAGACGACCTGAATCTCGCCGTCCTCTTCTACGTGGGAATAATCAAAATACAAGCACACTTGCCTTGAGCCGTAGGGGAATCGGGAGACCGTCCCGGTCAGGAATCTCCGGTCGTGAAGGTCGACGTTGATCGTCACGTTGGAGATCATGAAGCTCTCGCCGGGCCGAACGGAGCTCTGCCGCACCACCCAGAACGAAAGAAGGGTCAACACAAACGTAAAAACGATCAGAAGGAACAAAAAGGGCTTTCGTCTCGTCATGACGGCTCCGCCGGAGGTCGGGGCCCCTCACGCTCCTCACATTCCGCGTACCAGCTCCGAAGCCGGGAGGAGACCCGATTCAGATCGGGAAGCGCGAAGCCGTCCACCGAACATCCGCCAAGTCCCGAAACCCCGTCGACGGCCCCTCGGTCCCGAAGGGCCGCGAGCATCCACTCCTCCTCCCCCTCGTTC
>CAJPSE010000193.1 GCA_905373185.1 uncultured Fretibacterium sp. | reverse complement strand
CTGTACCTCGACGTCGTGGGCTCCTCCGCGGGGACCGACTATCGTCTGGACCGCCTTCGCCTTCCTGGGCGGCGCCCTGGTGCTGGCCATCGGCTTCGGGGCTCAGACCCTCTTCAACAACCTGATCAGCGGCTTCATCATCATGTTCAGCCGCCCTTTCAAGATCGCGGACATCATCGAGGTCGACGGCATCTCGGGGACCGTCGAGGAGATAGGGTCCCGCTCCACCCGCATCAAGACCTGGGAGAACATCGACGTCATCATGCCGAACCGTTATCTGCTGGAGAACCGGGTGACGAACTGGACGGGATCGGACGCGAAGAAGCGGGACACATTGAAGGTCGGCGTCTCCTACGACTCGGACTCGCGCCACGTGGAGGAGCTGTTGCTGAAGGTGCTGAAGGACCACTCCAAGGTCCTCAAGGATCCCGCTCCCTTCGTCCTCTTCCAGGGCTTCGGGGACAGCTCCCTGGACTTCACGCTCTATTTCTGGGTGGACCTGAGCACGGCCTCCTCGACGAAGGTTGCGAGCGACATGCGCCACCACATCCTGTCCCTGTTCCGACAGGAGGGCGTGGATATCCCCTACCCGCAGGTGGACGTCCGCTTCCCAGCCGCCCCGGAGAGGGGTGGGGAGTCCCACGAGCCGAGAGCGGAGGGGAACGCTTCGTAAGGAAAGCTCTGGCACGACGGGGAAAGGGAGTGAGGAGAGGCTATGGAAACAAGGGACAGAAGGGAAAGGATCGTCAGGCTGTGGTTCGATATGTGGCTGCAAAAGAGCGCCCTGGGGATATCCGACGTTTTTTCCGACGACGCCGTGTACATTGAGAGCTGGGGTCCGGAATACAGGGGCCTGCCGAGGATCAAACAGTGGTTCGACGAGTGGAACACCCGTGGGAGCGTCCTTCGATGGGACATCAGGCAGTTTTTTCACAAAGGGGACCAGACCGTGGTCGAATGGTATTTCAAGGACGCCATGAACGACGGGCAGATCCAGGCCTTCGACGGCATGTCGCTGATCGAATGGACGCCGGAGGACAAAATCCGTCTTTTGAAGGAATTCGGCTGCAACACGAACCGCTACGATCCCTACCGGGACGGAGCGGCCCCACAGTTCAGGGACGAGAGGCCCCTGTGGTTCTGAGCCCCGAACTGTATTGC
Source organism: uncultured Fretibacterium sp. (assembly GCA_905373185.1). Taxonomy (GTDB): domain Bacteria; phylum Synergistota; class Synergistia; order Synergistales; family Aminobacteriaceae; genus CAJPSE01. The sequence continues at coordinate 2,162 of CAJPSE010000193.1, read as the reverse complement.
ATCGATATGAAGGAGGAAATCCGATGAGTGCGGAGAGCTGGGAACATTGCGCCTATTGCGTCCCCATCGTCTTTTGTTTTTTGATTCGGGACGACAAAATTCTGTTGATCCGTCGTGCCAGGGAGCCCTACAAGGGCGAGGCGACGGTGCCCGGGGGGCGAAAGCGGAGGGGGGAGTCCCTTCGCGCCGCCTGCGCGCGCGAGATGCTGGAGGAGACGGGCTATACCCTCGGAGATCTGACCTTCGCGGGGATCCTGCACGTCCTCCGGGACGGTGAGGACCGGGAGTACGTATCGTACTATTTCGTCTGCCACGATTTCAGCGGGGAGCTCCGGGAGAGCGACGAGGGGCCGCTCTTCTGGGCCGGCCTGGACGAAAGCCTGACCCTGCCCGGCATCCACCCCTCCTACGTCAGGATCCTGCCCTACATTCGGAGCGGGACCATCGTCGATATGACGCTGCACGTCTCCTCTTTCACGCCCTGAAATATCGAGGCCGAACCTTTCATACCAGTGTAGATCGTATTTCACCGGGATCCCCGAGAAAAATTGCGCCCCCATTCCGATGCAATATTGCCATATCTGCTTCCCAAGTCCACCGCCTATCGGAACGATAACGTGAGGCCGAAAATCCGTTCCTCGTTCAAAACGCAGTCGGGCGTACCCGCCTGAAAAAAGCGGCAGATCTCCTGAGCGCATCTGCGAAACTGGATGATGGCGTCACGCATTTTCAAGCGCGGCGGAGCAACCGGGCGACAGCAGCTCGGACAGGATGGCGTTGAAATGTGAGTCGAAGCAGAGGGCCTTCCCGGCCCTCGAGGCGCCGTTGGAAAAACGTCCGTATTCTTCAAAAACCCCCCTAACTGCCCTGGCGATGGCCTGCGGGGATGTCCGCTCAACGAGTATCCCCGCATCGTATTCAAGGACATCATGCAGCCCAAGGATATCCTGGCCTATGACCGGCAGGCCGGCGGCGAAATAAGCATACATCTTCCCCGCAGGGGAACTAATGTAGTTAAAATTCCCAGACAATAATCCATTGATATCATAAAAGCAAAAACCCACATCAAACTTATCCAGGTAGTCCAAGACCATTGTTTGGGGGGTATAAGAGTTATCCAACACAAGCCTTTCCGTTTTCATAAGCCTTCCATATTTTTTGATGAGAATTCTTCTATAGCGTTCGCTGATAATCCCTTTCAACGTCAATGTAAATTGCTCAGAAAGCTCAGTCAGTGCTTCTATACAAAACTCAACTCCGTGTGCGGGATAAATGGACCCCATATAAATCAGGCGAAAACCAGGTTTTTTGGAAATTACATGCTCCGGTATACTTCTGCTGGAATTGGGCAGGATTCTATAGGGAATGGGCGCTTCGCCAAACAAAAATTCTTTCCGCTCCCGAGACTGGATCAAGAGCATGTCCACGCCGACTTTTTTCGTCAGCGCAAGCCAGGCATCGTCATAAATTTCCAAAGAAACATAGATAACCCGCTCCTTGCCGTACACCCTGCGGGTCGTATAATACCCCAAGGAATCGACGGCGAAGATGAGGTCATATTCCTCCTTGTGTTTTTTTAGTATCCGATAAAGCAAAAATGCCTTGACCCAGCAGTAGGCGTGGAAACAGCGCTGCAAGCACCTGCGTATCAGCGAGGGGATGCGTATGTAAAGGAACCGGCAGGGAAGACCCTTGGCAGCCGTTTCTCCACGCTTGTCCCAGAGGGTGACCATATCGACGCTGCCACGCTCCGAGAGCATCTCTGCCATATTCAATATGGTCGGAGAGTATGCCAGCGTATCGCAGGGAAAGACGATCAGAAACTTTTTCATCGAATCCTGCAGCAAACTGCGCACAGAGCCCACGAGGAGGTGTTGCCCTTCTCCTCCGTCATCCAGGCATTGAGGGACAAAAGCGACAACCCCGCCCTACTCAAAAAGTCCTGTATTTCTTTATCGAAGAAGTACCGCATCCGATGGCATTCCCGCAGCTCATCAATTCGACCGGAGCTTTTTTCCTTGATAAAGGCCCGGTAGTTGACGTCAACTACGTTGATATCATCATGTAACACAGGGAGGGCGATGCGGGATACCTCGATGACCTCGTCCGAGACCTCCTTGAAGCGAACCTCCGGCCTCTGCGTGAGCACTGCCGGGCCATAC
>CAJPSE010000192.1 GCA_905373185.1 uncultured Fretibacterium sp. | reverse complement strand
CCTCAGGGAGGCGTCCACGATGGGATTGTACACGACCCGGACCTTCGACGGCGGGACGACGCCGAGGCGCACGAGGTCGTCCGCCGTGCCCTGGGATACGCAGACGCAGCACTCCGCCTGGCGGTAGAGGAATCGGGCGCGCATCCTGCGTCGCCAGCGGTGAAAGGGGGCGTCGTTCGCCATGCGCGCGCCGAAGGTGCTGTGCTCCGAGGCTACCAGGCGGAAGGGAAGGCGCCTCAGGATTTTGCTCCACGCCGCCAGGATGTTCGTCATGTGACCGAAGGAGACCACGGTCCCCGGCCTCTCGGTCCCGAGGCAGGCGGCCAGCTTCGAGCCGGGAGAGAGCAGGGCGAGGGGCTGGCTGGTGCAGCCCAGCTCTTCCACTCGGACCCTCGGTGAGAGGAGCGGACGGAATGCGCCTCCTCGGCGCAGGACGGCGCAGACGACGACCATCCCCCTTTCCGCCAGACCGTTGGCCAGGTTGACGACGACGCGCTGGATGCCCCCGACCTCGAGGTCGGAGCAGAGAAGGACGATTCTCCCCGGGCCCGCTGCGCCCGCTCGGGATCCCTCCATTGTTCCGGCCTCCCTCGTACCGCCCATCCCGGGCGGCGAAAAAATTTTTCGGGTAGCCTGCGTCGGCTCCCGTTCGTTCCTTTTATTGTACAGGATGAAGCCGCTCCCGTGCGGACCGGCTTCATCGGGCTCATCTGCCCCTCATGTCTCGGACCGGAGCGTGTCCTGGAATACCATGGGGCGTCCCGGCCGCGGGAGGCCCCGCGGCCGTCTGCGTCATTTCCGCTTGGAGCGCGGGGATTTTCTGGTACAATGGAAAAAAGTACGTAATGCACCTTATTTCGTTGCGGTCATGTGAGAAACAGTTATATTGAAAAAAGGAGGAGGAATGAATTATGATGGAGAATATTCGGGATGGCGTCATCCTGTCCGCCCAAAGTACCCGTACGGAGGTGGTCAACGCCTTCTTCCGCAAGGTGTATCACTGGATGGCGGCAGGGCTGATCCTCACGGCGGTGATGGCGCACGTGACCGCATCCAGCGGGGCCATGCTGCAGCTGGTCTTCGGTTCGCCTTTTGTGCTGTTCGGCCTGATTGGGCTGGAGCTCCTTTTGGTGATCGCCATCTCTTCGGGGATCAACCGCCTGTCGGCGGGGCTCGCCTCGGTGCTGTTCGTGATCTACAGCTTGCTGAACGGGATAACCCTTTCTGGAGTCCTGTTGGTTTACTCGGGGCAGTCGGTATTCAACGCCTTCCTGACGACCGCGGGGATGTTCGGGGCCATGAGCGTCTACGGGCTCTATTCCAAGCGCGATCTCACCGCATGGGGGAGCTTCTTGACGATGGGGTTGATTGGCCTGGTCATCGCCATGTGCGTCAATCTTTTCATGAGATCGACGATGGTGGAGTTCGTCACCAGCATCTTCGGGGTCGTGATCTTCATGGGGCTGACGGCCTGGGACACACGGAAGCTGCTCCAAATAGGGGGCGAGCTCGACGGCGTGGAGGGCAACGACGGTGCGCACAAGCTGGCCATCGTCGGCGCTCTGGAGCTCTACCTGGACTTTATCAACATCTTTTTGTTTCTCCTGAGGCTTTTCGGTAAGCGCCGCTGATTTTCGGGAACGCCCCCGGCGTCTTTTGGAGGGGAACTGCCGGGATGTTCTATGCGATGCGGACGCTTTTTGCGATACAATGATATATACCCTGCTGAGGGCCCCCGTCGTAGGATGTGGCGGGGGCCCTTTGGGTGCGCGGGTGAAACAATGTTTTTATGAGAATACTTTATCGATATTTTCCGGAGGACAACCTAATCAATGGCTGAAAAAGCTGCAAGGCCGCGGCGCAGAAGCAGGGCTTCCACCGCGGGCCGAGAGAGGAACGCATCTTTGAAGTTCATCCCCCTGGGCGGCCTGGGGGAGATCGGCAAGAACATGTACGCCGTCGAGTACGGCGACGATATCATCGTGGTCGACTGCGGCCTGATGTTCCCGGACCAGGAGCTGCCGGGGATCGACTACATCGTCCCCGACATCTCCTACCTGGAGGCGAACCGTGAGAAGGTGCTGGCGATCATCATCACCCACGGCCACGAGGACCATACGGGGGCCCTGCCCTTCGTGCTGCCGCGCCTCAACGTCCCGCTCTACGGGACGCGTCTGACGCTGGGGCTGATCGGGAACAAGCTCAAGGAGGATCAGCCCACCCTCAAGACGCGCATGAACGAGGTCAAGGCAGGCGACATCATCCGGATCGGGCCGTTCGGCGTCCGCTTCATCGCGGTCAGCCACTCCATTCCCGATGCCGTGGCCCTCTCGATCGAGACGCCCTTGGGGCGGATCGTCCACACCGGGGACTTCAAGCTCGACTCCACCCCCATCGACGGGCGCGTCACGGATTACGGGGCGTTCGCGGAGGAGGGGGACAAGGGCGTCCTGCTCCTGGCGTCCGACTCCACCAACGCGGAGCGCAAGGGGTTCACCCCGTCGGAGCGCATCATCAGCGGGACCCTGGAGCAGCTGTACCGCAACTATCGGACCCGGCGCATCATCATCTCCTCGTTCGCCAGCAACGTGCACCGCATCCAGCAGGTCGTGGACGGCGCTATGCGCTTCAACCGCAAGATCGCCTTCCTGGGCCGCAGCATGGTGCGCAACGTGGAGCTGGCCCGGGAGCTGGAGTATCTGAAGATCGACAAGAGGATGATGGTGCCGATCGAGGACATCGGCAAGGTACCCGACAACCAGCTGGTGATCCTGACGACGGGCAGTCAGGGGGAGCCCTTCTCCGGGCTCGTCATGATGAGCCGGGGCGAGCATCGGCAGGTCTCCCTTGGCGACCGCGACGCCGTGTTCCTGCTGGCCTCCGTCATCCCCGGCAACGAGAAACTGGTCAACAACACGATCAACCGTCTCTTCGCCCTGGGCTGCGAGGTCGTGTACGAACAGGACCGGCAGACCCATGTCTCGGGCCACGCCTCGTCCGAGGAGCTGAAGATCATCCTCAACCTGGTGCGTCCCCAGTACTTCGTCCCTATTCATGGCGAGTACCGCCACCTGGTGCGCCATTCCCAGCTCGCGCAGGAGGTGGGAATCCCGGGGCGCAACGTCTTCGTGATGGGGAACGGGGACGTCCTGAGCTTCTCGAAAGGGGCGAAGCCCCGCCTGAAGGACCACGTTCAGTCCGGGGCCGTCCTGGTCGACGGAAACGCGGTTGGAGGGCTGAAGAGCACGGTGATGAAGGAACGTCGGGAGCTGGCGGAGGACGGCGTCCTCGTCATCGCCGCGGCGCTCGACTCGCGCGGCGCCCTGATGGTCCCCCTGTCCCTCGAGACCCAGGGCGTCTTCATCTCCGA
>CAJPSE010000191.1 GCA_905373185.1 uncultured Fretibacterium sp. | reverse complement strand
ACCGCCGTGATGCCCGTAAAACGCACATTGTGGAACGTCAGCGAATGTCCCTTGTTCGTCGCCCCGTATTCCTTTCCATCAAAATCACTCTTGCCCGTCTCCGGGTCGAACATGTAGAGTTTCGAGTCCCCCATCCCGATGTCGCAGCTCGTCGATGCCAATCTAGGGATAAATGTCGTAACGATCACCGAGCCGCCGAAAAGATAGGGCGACGTCGTCATAAACTCCGCTCCCCACCCCTTGGAACTGTCCCCCAATTCGGTCACGGCGGGCCTCAGACGAAGATACCAGCCCTTGTCGCCAGTCTGAACGAGGTGTTTCTTCTCCTCCTCCTCGCTGAACTCCACTCCGGAGTAGGCCGGCGTCAGCTTATCCTTGAAGTAGGTCCACTCCCTCAGGTTCCCCGTCTTCAAACCGGTCATTCCAGGCTCCAGTTTCAGCCCGAAGAGAAACTGCTGCGGATTGACGCGCGTCTTATAGCTCCCGCCGTTCAGGTCCGGCGCCTCCAGGTCCGCGGTTCCCCCGAAGAGCCAGCGCCCCGTCCTCGTCTTCACGACGCAGAGTGCCTTGGAGATCGCGACCCCCAGGTCCTCGGAGACATTCTCATCCGCCGCGACCGCCTCGGGCTGCTTCGGCCTCACCGTGACGAGGCGGAACGGGCTCTTGAGCCCCCAGCTCGTCACCTCGCCCGCCGTCTCACAGTACAGCACGTGCCCCTCGCTGTCCGCCGTAAAGAACTCCTCAAGCCCGCCCCCGCGCTCCATGTAAGTGATGGGGGCCACGACCATCCCAAGGCTTTCCCCGGAGGACAGCGCATCCCACTTTTTCTTTATCTTACCCGTCTCGGGATCCAAGGCGAAGAGCGCCTTGCCCTGCTTGTCCTCCCCCAGGGAGAGCCCGACCCCCGCCGGGAGCAGACAGACGAAAGAGCCGTCCTTCAGCTTCGTGAAGGCGGCAGCCTGGAAGGTGAGCCCTAGGTCCGCATAATCTACGGCATCCGCAGCGCTCAAACCACCCCATGCCGTCAGTCTTCTCTGAAACGTTCCGCCATCATAGGAGGAGTTGTCCACGGCCCAGAGCATCCTGGGGCCCGTGTCCGAGCTCGTGACGTCCATGGCGTAGAGCCCACAGCCACCACGCCCCAGGGTGCCGATCATGACGCGGTGCTCCGAGTTGTTTTGGAAGTTCACGTTCCTGGAGGTCATCAGGCCATCCAGCAGGTCCAGGGCAATGGCGCGCGGCGTCGTCTTCCCGTCGCCGCCATACCACGGCCAATTCAACAAGGGATTGAACTTCATGTTGCGCAGGCGGCTCAGGACGTTGGGCGGCACGAATCCCCACCGCTCCTGTCCCGTCTCCATGTCCAGGGCATGCAGGAAGCCCCGGTTGGTCTGAATGTAGACCGCCTTGTCCTTCGGGACGGAGACGAAGTTGGAGTGCTGCATATCCCCCAGGGGAATCTGTGGCTTCTCCCCACTGGAGTAGCCGAGCGTCAACCAACGTTTGAAGTCCTCTGCATGGCTTTGGGCGTCTCCGATCAGGGAGAGGTCGGCCGCGCTCAAGGAGCTCAGCTTCGCAAGGGAGGATCCTCTCCAGGCCCACAGGTTCCTACTCGAGCCCTTGGCCGCCATGAGCCTCCCGGCCTCCCACAGCGGTCCCACCGTTTTCCCCGTCTTGATGTCCAGGGACGAGCACTGGAACTTGGCCTCCCAGACATCATAGCGCCGGGGCTCGTAGGAGGCGCCGAAGATCAAACCGTGCTCCCCTCCCATCGGGTCCCCCTGGATGAGGGGGGCCCCCGAAGCCTTGGCGTCGGAGTCGACCTGGCGGAACGCATTCGTCAGGGCCTTCAGGAGCTCCGAGGCGTTGTTGGCGAAGAAGGGCTGAATGCTGGGGTCCCCCGTGCTGGGCACCCAATTTCCAAAGGAGTCCCTCCTGGGCTGCCCGGCCGCCGCCACCTTTCTCAGGTCCTCGCGCAGGGCCTCCGCCTTCGGGGCCGTGGGGTCCACGAACCCCACCACCAGGGTCCGGACCCCCTGCTTCATGTCGTGCTCCTTCTCCAGCCACTTGCCCTGGCCCTTGTCCCATCTGCGCCCCCGCATCTTTAGGGTGTCCTTATAGAGCTTCAGTGTGGCATCCGCCGCCGTGTACCCCGCGTCCGTCGCGTCGTTGCCCGCCGTGAAGATGATCAGCCAGTTGGGCTGACAGGGCCCCGTGACGGGGAAGAACCCCTCGGTCTCCGACTCGAACTTTAGCCCATTCCTCCTCCCCGAGCCGGGAAGCGGGGAGAAGAAGTCGATGATGCTGCCCGAGGCCTGCCCCTTGCGGAGCCTCAAGTATGAACCCCCATAATCGACCTCGGAAGCACCATGGTAGCGGATTAAATATTCATCATTTGGGTCCTTCTTGTTTTGATGGTGGACCCGCGCCTCAATGGAGGTGGCCAGGGGCGTCTTGCCGTCGGCGAAGAGCTCCGGGTTCGGGTTGCTGCCTTTGGGGTCCTCGATGCCGTCGATGTAGCGGCGGAAGGCCGTCAGATGGGGCGTGGCCTTCTGGGCGTCGTCGTAGAAGCGGCCAAAGGGGACCTTCAGGACCGCGCGGTTCACCTGACGCCATCTCCTGGCATCGTTGGAACTGTAAAAATTTCGATTGATCCCACACCAGGCAGTCTGGGAAGCGCCATAATTGTCAGCCAAACCGGTAGCCCAGTCAGGGGCTCCACCATAAGGGAAACCCTCCTTGATACCCCAATCGGGGGCCTTATAAAAATCGGCATACATTCTATGAGGGTAATTCTCCTCCTGATAGCTCGTGCCCATGGCGACGCTCATGCGGGAGAACAGGTCCGCGTTCTCCGGGGAGGTCAGACGCCAGAGCACCAGCTTCATGATGTACAGGCGGCTGTCGTTGGGGACGAGCTGTTCATAGACCCTCTTGCTGGGTTTGAAAGCCTTTGGGTCATAGGGAGAACCCGGATATCCCGTTACAACGTCCCCCACTCTGACTCCAGAAGGTAGATTCACGTGATACCCACTGTCCCTGAACGTCAGGAAATACGGTTTGTTCGGCTTGCTACTCCCCTCGCCGTTCTCCGGGTAGGTGCCGTCGTAGGGCGTGTAGTAGCAGTCCGGGTCGCCGATCTTGTTGTTGCCGTTGTCCAGGTCGCGCCCGTAGCGGCTCCCTCCGTTTACTGCCTCAGGCCGGGCGCCGGAGCCGTAGGTGCAGTCCTTTAGCATCTGGACACGCTGAGCCGGAGTATTGCTGTCCCCTCTCTGCGGCATCGTCCCCTCGGGCGTGAAGGTCATCGGGGACCCGACGTCCAGCAACAGCAGCACGTTGGGGGGCAACCCCTCGGGGCTGTCCTCCGGCGG
>CAJPSE010000190.1 GCA_905373185.1 uncultured Fretibacterium sp. | reverse complement strand
TGACCTAAACTCTTCTTAACCCCTTTTTGGTCCTTGACAGGGGGACCACTATACTCTTCTTCCTTCAATTCCTCGCGCCTTTTTAAGTTATTCATATCCTAAAGAATAACTCTTCAATCCCTTTTTGCAAGGTTGGTGGACAGGTCTATTATAAGGGATTGTACGCAAGCTGGGCTGCCTTTTCCTCAATCTTTTACCCGAGTCGAAACAACCCTATTATCCTATACATATGGTAAAATAAACGCTTGATATGATGGCAGCATGAAGATGGGGATTTAGGGGTAATTGGATGTTTTGAGATAGTTTCCGTCCGTGTTCTTAGTGTTTTGCGGGCGAAAAATAATTGTGTGTCCCTGGGATGAGGAGGAGTTTTCTGGTGCGGACTTTGCTTTCTCTGGTGCATATCGTGGTCTCCGTGGTGCTGATGATGATCGTGTTGGCCCAGCATCGCAAGGAAGGTGGCTTTGCGGGGGTATTTGGGGGAGGAACCCAGGCGGATGTGGGGCAGTGGCAGCGTTTTTCTGGACTGACTAAGCTCACCGTCGTCCTGGCCGCCTTGTTTATGCTGACCTCCCTTACCCTTGCCCTGGTGCATTAGCCGGCAAAAAACAACGGGTTTGACTGAAGTACTTGCGAACGGCTGTGGGGTTCGTATAAAATAGAAGCCTGCGAAGTGCGATGCTTTTAGTAAGAGCGGCCCAGCGTGACGGCTGAAAATTTTCCCGGATGGCCCCCCTGCCACTATTCCAGGAAAATTTCCTAGTGTTCCGTGGGGCTGTTCTCTTACAAGAGCATCCCCTTTCGTTGTCGAGTGATAAGCTAGAAAATTGAAAAAATACGGGCGCCATCCTTTGGAATGGAAAAAGGAGTTGGCCTCGTGTAGCGTTCAAGGAGGAAACGAGATGGCAGGCAGCAGCTCCTACTTGGCCAGGCCCGGTCAGGTGGAAAGAAAGTGGTATATCGTCGATGCCACGGACAGGCCCATCGGCCGTCTGGCGGCGGGTATTGCGCGCATCCTGACGGGCAAGCACAGGCCGACCTTCACGCCCCACGTGGATACGGGGGACTACGTGATCGTCGTCAACGCGGACAAGGTCCGGCTGACGGGCCGCAAGGCTTCACAGTCGCACTACCATTATCATACGGGGCATTCAGGCGGCTACCGTTCTATCCCCTGGGAAAGGATGCTCGAGAAGCGCCCCGAGTTTTTGTTCGAGCATGTGGTGAAGGGTATGCTCCCTAAAACCCGCCTGAAGTACGCGAGTAAGCTGAAGGTGTACACGGGCCCCAATCATCCCCATATCGCTCAGGCGCCCGAGGCACTTGAACTATAAGTTTTGAAACAGGAGGACAGGCAGATGGAAAACAGCTATTGCTGGGGAACGGGGCGCCGTAAGAATGCCTTGGCCCGCGTTCGGCTTTGCCCGGGCAACGGAGAGCTCAAGATCAACGACCGGACGGTGGAGGATTACTTCCCTCGCTTGGTCTGGCAGGCTCAGGTCATGCAGTCCTTGAAGGTGGCGAACCTCGAGGGCAAGGTCGATATCTTCGTTAACGCTTCGGGCGGCGGCCTGACCGGCCAGGCCGGAGCGGTCAAGATGGGGATTGCGCGGGCCCTGATCCGTATGAACCCGGACCTTCGTCCCGCTTTGAAGAAGGAGGGGCTTCTGACCCGTGACCCCCGCATGGTCGAACGCAAGAAATTCGGGCAGAAGGGTGCTCGCGGCAAGCGGCAGTTCTCCAAGCGTTAATTCGCCGAGCGTGCCGATATTTTTTCGCGGGCTGCACGGAGCGGCTTCAGGCCAGCCAGTTGAGGCCCAACGTTTTTTGTCCTACATGGGGTTACGGTATTCATTAGAATGCCGTAACCCCATGTACTTTGATAAACGAAGAACTGTTTGGAAGTTTTTCAATTCGGGAATTCGAATCAGAGATTGACAAGCACCATTGAAGCACGCTATAATGTCCTTCGTGCGTTGAAGTGGTGAGTTGGCCGAGAGGCTGAAGGCACTCGCCTGCTAAGCGAGTATAGGGGCTAAAACCTCTATCGAGAGTTCGAATCTCTCACTCACCGCCAGGATCTTCCCGAAAGATTGCGAGGGTCCAACGTATAAATGTGCGGCAGTAGCTCAGCTGGATAGAGCGAAGGCCTACGGAGCCTTAGGTCGTGGGTTCGAATCCTGCCTGCCGCGCCAGTCAACAATCCGGTACAGGCCGGTTATATTTAAAACCCCGCTTTTTAGGGGGGGTTTTGCTTTTTGTCAGCCCGACACTGTCCAGTTAATATTGTCTGTATCCGACACATAACCGTACCTATTCCCGTACCACTCCTTTCGAGAGGACCGGGAGAAACGCTTCTGTGGTACGGTCGTGGTAAAGATAGGAGATGACTGGATTGCGCGCCAGTCCTTTGATTTGAGGAGTTTTGAGCGTTCTTGCTGGATGTCGGAACCTGTTGGATATTCCCCATGAGCGAAGGACCCTCCGTGGCATACTGAATCTCGATAGTGAGTGGGGGGCCATTCTCCTTTCATAAAAGAGTCGCAAGCCTTGGTCGGGGGTGGCTCTTTTTTTTGCTTTCTTCTGACCTTTGAGCCCAATTGCTATCCTTCGACTCCCTTAGACCGGTGTCCAGATATACTGCCGGTCTCAAAAAGCTCGGAATGCCTTATCGCTCAGCATCTTTTTCCAGCGCTCTATTTGCAATGGTATTTTTTCGGCTTAATTGTCCGCTGAAGATTGCTTGTTTGGATTTCCCAAAAACCGCCGGGTCGACAGAAAGGGGCTGTCCTTCACGGCGAAGCGGTAGGGGTAACCGGCCGCCTCCCCCGAATAGTCCACGTTGATGCGCGGCGTCGCGGCGACGCGGGCATCGGGGATCGACTCCCCCTCGGCGAGGAACAGCGTGCCGCTCGTCAGGTCCGTCCCGTTCTGCTCCCGCGAGATGCACAGGGCCCGGCAGAGCCGTCCGGGGCCGCCGCACAGCTTCCGGGCGTCGTCCGTCCCCCGGCGCTTCCTCATGAGGCCAAGCCCGAAGCGAGGCTCCAGCGCACGAATCAAAACGGCCTCGGGAAAACCCTCGGGGCCCGCGACGACGTTGAAGCAATGGTACATCCCGTAGATCAGGTAGACATAGGCGTAGCCGCCCGCGCGAAACATGACCTCCGTGCGGTGTCCCGGCCGGGCGGCCGGGATGCCGAAGGCGTGACAGGCGGCATCCGTGGGACCGGCGTAGGCCTCCGTCTCGACGATAATGCCCCCAGCGGTCCCCTCCGACGCACGATGGATCAGGACCTTCCCCAAGAGGGCGCGGGCCGTCTCGACCGCCCCCCGAAGGCAGAAGGAACGGGGCAGGGGCGAGAGGTCGGGCGGAAGGTCAGACATGTCCGTCCCCGTGGG
>CAJPSE010000189.1 GCA_905373185.1 uncultured Fretibacterium sp. | reverse complement strand
CTCCTCCTCCACCTGATAGCAGACCCGGACGCACTTGCCGCAAAGGATGCACTTGTTCTGGTCGCGGATTATGACGGGGTTGGCCTTGTCCAGGGGAAAGACGGTGTTCGTGCGCGGCCAGCGGCTCTTCTGGACCCCGTACTCGTAGCACAGGTCCTGCAGCTTGCAGTTCCCGACCTTCTCGCAGGTCAGGCAGTCCTGCGGGTGGTTCCCCAGGATGAGGTCCAGGAGGCTCTTGCGGTAGCGGACGATCCGATCCGTCTTTGTCTTGACGACCATGCCCTCCTTGACCAGGGTCGAACAGGAGGTCACGAGCTTCTTCGACCCCTCGAGCTCGACCACGCACATCCGGCACCCCGAGAACGCGGTCAGATGCTTGTCGTAACAGAGATTGGGAATCTCCACGCCCACCGACCGGGCCGCCTCGATGATCGTCGTCCCCGGAGCGACCTCGACGCCGTGGCCGTCGACATTCAATTTTACCAAGTCCGTCCCCCCCTTTTTGCCCCAACTCGGGCTCTCTTTCTCGGAAATGACGCGCCCGAAAAAGACGCCTCTTCGGAGCTATCCTAAACTTTAGAGATGGTCAATATCTCTCGGGTAGTCAATTCGGCGCTTTGACGCTACAATAGGGCCAGCCCAAAATTGAGTGAAATATTCAACTAGTCAACCTGCTGTAGATTGTACCATAACCGGGCGTCGGGGAAGGGGGGTCGTGTCCCCAACTCCGCTGGCCGAAACGGAGGGGGTTTCCAAAAATGGCTGTTTTCACATTCGATCTGGAGGCAAATCGCGAGAAGATCCAGGCATTCCGCAACTTCATAGAGGACAACAGGTCCCGCAGGGGAGTGCTGATGCCCGTGTTGCAGAATGCGCAGTCCCGCTTCGGGTATCTCCCCAGGGAGGTACTGGAGATCGTGTCGAAGGAGCTCAGGGTCCCGATGTCGGAGGTCTACGGCGTGGCGACCTTCTATTCCCAGTTCACCTTCATTCCGAAGGGGCGGCACGACATCAGCGTCTGTCTGGGCACGGCCTGCTACGTCAAGGGCGCGGAAAGCGTCATGCAGGCCCTCGAGCGCGAGCTTGGGATCAAGGCCGGGGAGACGACCCCGGACCTCCAGTTTTCCATCACGCCGACGCGGTGCCTCGGGGCCTGCGGCATCGCGCCGGTCATCGCCATCGATGGGGAACAGCACGGCAACCTGACGCCGGAGAAGGTCAAGGCCACTCTGGACAAATACCGATAGGCCCGCTGGAGGGGGTTTCCTTGGATTCTATCGGTTCATCGCGGAATACAGGGGAGGGGAATGGCGATGACAGCTGCGATTGCGGAGATGGTGAGGGGGCTTGATGCGGAGGCGCTCGTGAGCCTGAGAGAGAAGGCTCGTGTCCATCTGGACGAACGCCTGCGGGAGAGGACGGACGTCGCGCTCATCGACGGGGAGTACCGTCTGACCGGGAGCTTTTACGAGAAGCAGCTTCGGCTCGTGTTGCGCAACTGCTTTATCATCGATCCCAAAAATGTGGAGGATTACGTGGCGATCGGCGGATATGCCGCTCTATCCAGGGTCCTGACGGAGATGACCCCGGACGAGGTCGTCGGGGAGATGACGCGCTCCAACCTCAGGGGCCGGGGCGGAGCGGGGTTCCCGACGGGAAAGAAGTGGGCGGAGGCCCTCCGTCACGACGTGCCTCAGAAGTATATCGTCTGCAACGCGGACGAGGGCGACCCCGGGGCCTTCATGGACCGCTCCGTCCTGGAGAACGATCCCCACGCCGTCCTGGAGGGCATGGCCATCGCCGGCTATGCGGTCGGCGCGAATATGGGCTTCATCTACGTCCGTGCCGAGTACCCCCTGGCGGTGGAGCACCTGAAAATCGCCATCGCCCAGGCCCGGGAACGCGGCCTTCTGGGGCGCGGGATCCTGGGCTCGGACTTCGGCTTCGACATCGAGCTCCGGCTCGGCTCGGGCGCCTTCGTCTGCGGCGAGGGAACGGCGCTGATCGAGTCCATCGAGGGCAAGCGGGGGATGCCGCGGACCAAGGTCTACCGCACGTCCCACAGGGGGCTTTGGGACTGTCCCACGATCATCAACAACGTGGAGACCTTCGCGAACGTCCCCCTGATCATGGACAGGGGTGCGGACTGGTTCCTGGGGATCGGGACGGAGGACTCGCCGGGCACCAAGGTGTTCTCGCTCGTGGGCAAGGTGTGCAACGCCGGGCTCGTGGAGGTCCCCATGGGGACCACGATCGAGGAGATCGTCTACGGGATCGCGGGGGCGCCGCGGAGGGGCACGAGGTGAAGGCCGTCCAGACCGGCGGGCCCTCGGGCGGCTGCATCCCGCGGGAGCTGTTCGATACCCCCGTGGACTTCGCCTCCCTCGCGAGGATCGGCTCCATCATGGGGTCGGGCGGCATGGTCGTGATGGACGACACCGACTGCATGGTGGACATCGCGCGCTTCTTCCTGGAGTTCACCGTCGAGGAGTCCTGCGGCAAGTGCGTGCCCTGCCGCGAGGGGACCAAACGGATGCTCGAGACCCTGGAGAAGATTACCGGCGGGCGGGGCGAGGCAGAAGACCTCGCCGTCCTGGAGGATCTGGGCGACGTGATCACCGCCACCTCGCTCTGCGGCCTGGGGCAGACCGCCGCGACCCCGGTGCTCAGCACGCTCCACTACTTCCGCGGCGAGTACGAGGCGCACGTCGGGGAGAAAACGTGCCCCGCGCACGCCTGCAAGGCGCTGCTCTCCTACTTCGTCACGGAGAAGTGCATCGGCTGTACCCGATGTGCGCGCGGGTGTCCCGCCTCCTGCATCGCCGGCAAGCCCAAGGAGCGGCACGTCATCGACCCCGCCCGATGCGTCAAGTGCGGAGCCTGCGCTGCCGCCTGCCCGGTGGGCGCCATCGTGAAACGCTGAGGGGGAGGTGGGCACCATGGCAAACATTACCCTGAAGATCGACGGGCGGGAGGTCTCCGTCCCGTCGGGGACGACCGTCATGGATGCGGCCCTGGAGCTCGGGATCGAGATTCCGGCCCTGTGCCAGGATAAAAGCCTGCCGGTGGTCTCCGCCTGCCGTCTGTGCATCGTCGAGGTGGGGGGAAGCCGCAAGCTCCAGACCTCCTGCTCGCTGCTGGCCCGGGACGGCATGGACGTCCGGACCGAGACGGATCGAATCGTCCGGTACCGTCGGGCGATCCTGCAGCTCCTGCTGGACAGCCATCCCAACGACTGCCTGACCTGCGACAAGGCCGGGGAATGCCTGCTTCAGAAGTACGCCTGGCGCTACGGGGTCCGCTTCCGCGAGCACGAGGGCGCCCGCAGGCCCGACCGCATCGACCTCTCCAGTCCCTACATCGCCAAGGACGACAGCAAGTGCATCCTTTGCGGCAAGTGCGTCCGGGTCTGC
>CAJPSE010000188.1 GCA_905373185.1 uncultured Fretibacterium sp. | reverse complement strand
AGCCACGTCCATGTGGAGCAGCCCAAGAAAGCCGCAGCGAAACCCAAACCCCAGGGCTACGGAGGTCTCCGGCTCGAAGACGATGGCGGAGTCGTTCAGGCAAAGTTTCTCCAATGCGTCCCGAAGTTGCGGGTAGTCGTCGCGCTCCACGGGATAGAAGCCGCAGAATACGACGCTCTTGGCCTTGCGATATCCGGGAAGCGGCTGCGAGGTGGGGTTCCGTGCATCGGTAATCGTGTCCCCAACGTGCGCCTCGGCCAGGGTTTTGATGCTGGCGGCCACGTAACCGACCTCTCCCGGCCCCAACCGCTCGACGGGCGTGAAGGAGGGACGGAACACCCCTACCTCGTCCACGGGATAGGACACGTTGGTCGCCATGAACAGGATATCCTGTCCCGCGGCCAGGGTTCCGTTCACGATCCGCACGTAGCAGATGACGCCTCGATAGTTGTCGTACACGGAATCGAAGATCAGAGCTTGAAGGGGGGCGTCCGGGTCCCCCCGAGGGGCCGGAACCGCCCCGACGATGCGCTCCAGAATCTCGTCGACCCCCCGCCCGTCCTTCGCGCTGGCCAGGATGGCGTCGTCGGCATCCAGCCCCACCACGTCTCGGATCTCCTGTTTGGCGCTCTCGGGGTGGGCCGAGGGGAGGTCGATTTTATTGATCACAGGCAAAATTTCGAGTCCCTGCTCGATCGCCTGATAGGCGTTGGCAACCGTCTGCGCCTCGACCCCCTGCGTCGCGTCCACGACCAGGAGCGCCCCTTCGCAGGCTGCCAGGGAGCGAGATACCTCGTAGCCGAAGTCCACGTGGCCCGGCGTGTCGATGAGGTTCAAAACCCATTTTTTACCGTCCGGGGACGTGTAGTCCATACGCACCGGCACCAGCTTGATCGTGATGCCCCTCTCCCGCTCCAGCGAGAGGGAGTCCAGCAATTGATTTCTCATATCTCGTGACTGCACCGTGGAAGTCCGCTCCAGAAGGCGATCCGCCAGGGTAGATTTCCCGTGATCGATATGAGCGATGATGCAAAAATTTCTGATGTTATCCTGTGTCATACGCGACTCCTCTGAAAGCGCCGATTGACATGGGGGCTTCGGCCCTCTGCCCCCTCGCAGCTGTTCTAGACTACTCGGCCCGCAAACGAAAGCGAGTTATTACCGAAAGGCCCGGCAAAGGAAATGTTTTCCAAGAGAAAAAGAGGGGCTTCACGCCCCTCGGATTCAGCCGTACTTTTCCATGCCCAGCCCACAGGGCGGGTTGGAAAAACGAAAAGAACGAACCTTTTTAGATTTTTTTCAGCGCCGCCCAAATGGTCTCCGGTTCAAAGGGCTTGACGATGAAACCATCCACGCCAAGCTCCTTCGCTCTGAGAGCTACAGGCAAAGTCGCATCGGCACTGACCAAAAAAATTTTCGCCCTCGGCAGGATCTCGCGTATTTCGCGAATGGTCCCGAATCCATCCAGCTTGGGCATGTGAAGATCGACGACGACGACATCGACAGCCTGAGATTTCGAGGCCATCTCGCGCAGCTGACCAAGACCCTGAAGGCTGTCGGTCGCAGACCCCACTACAGTATACCCGCCGTCCGCAAACGTCAGGCGCAGCATATCCACCACGAAATCCGCATCGTCGATGATAAAAACGCTTCGAGACGTCATTGAGGATCCTCCGCAGAGCATCAAATTCCTTCTACTTTTTGTCGGACGCCGCCTTCCTCAGTGAGTCGAGCCAAGCCTCCCGGGCCTCCAGCTCCACCTTCATCGTCGCCAAACGCTCCTCCTCTGCCTTCAGCAACTCCGCCAAACGCGCCTCGTAGCCCTCTCCAACCTTCCTGACCGCCTCGAACTCGGATCGAAGGGACTCCACATCGGGTACAGCCCGCTTCTCCAGCTCCGCAACGCGCTGCTCCAGCTTCTCCAGCTCCTCTTTCAGGAGCGGGGCGCCCGAGGAGGCACTATCCTGCTTCAGCGTCCACAAAATATTGAGGACAAGGATAATCCCGATCAAAGAGACAAAGATCTTTTTCGGCCTGCTGTTGACGAGATTAGACCAACCCGACTTTTTTTCCGGTTCTTTCTTCTGGGCTGCCATGACAAGACCCTCCACTCATAGGATAAGGAACGATGGATAAGGGACAACTATAAAAGCCCTCTTCTTTTTCATTGTACAATAAAGCGGCGAAAGAAAAAAGCGGCCCATCGCGAGGGGCCGCTTTTTGAGCCTGGGTGCCGTACCGGCTACTTGACTTCAACCTCGGCGCCGGCCTCAACGAGCTTTTTCTTGATCTCCTCGGCCTCTTCCTTGGCCACGCCCTCCTTGACCGGCTTGGGCGGATTGTCGACCAGCTCCTTGGCCTCCTTCAGTCCAAGGCCTGTGACCTCACGGACGACCTTGATCACGTTGATCTTGTTGGCGCCAGGGGCCTTATAGATCACGTCGAACTCGGTCTTCTCCTCCTCGGCGGCCGCAGCGGCGCCGGCACCGGGCATAGCCATCATGGGCATGGCCATGGGGGCGGCGGCGGAAACTCCGAACTTCTCCTCGAGGGCCTTCACGAGCTCGGAGAGCTCGAGTACCGTCATCTCCTCAATAGCCTTGATCATCTCGTCGCGCGTCATAAAAACTTACCTCCCAAATTCGATATCGGCCCCAAAGCACCCCGGGGCACCTGAAAAACAAAAAGAACGGAACCAAAGCGAGAAAAACTTCGGCCTAAGCGGCCTCCTTTTTGTCCCGGATCTGCCCAAGGCACGTGACCAGCCCCCGCATCGTCCCGGAGAGCACGGTGACCAGCCCGGAAAGGGGCGCAGCGATAGTGCGGACGACCTGCCCCACCAGCGCGTCCTTCGAGGGAAGGTCGGCCAATGCGTAAACCTGACTCTGATCCAGGGCCATCTTGCCCAAAAGTCCGCCCTTCAGGACGAAGGCCTTCTGCGTCTTATCGGTGGAGTACTCCTTGAGCACCTTGGCAACCCCAACGGGGTCCCCATAGCAGAGCGCATAGATGTTCGGCCCCGCCACCATGGAGTCCGGCAGCGAGTCGAGGCCGGCCTCCTTCATGGCAATCGCAAAAAGGGTGTTTTTGGCAACCTTCAGTTCTCCGCCCGCCGCGCGGACCTTCACGCGAAGCGCGGTGCTCTGGGCCACTGTCATCCCACGATACTCCCCTACAAAGACGGCCTCGGTCCTCTCGAGCTTCTCCTTTAAAACCGCGACCTGTTCGTACTTGATTTTTGCGGGCATCATTTTTCACCTCCTTGCCATCAAAATCCCATGCTCCTCAAAACCCATCAAAAAACCCCCGACCCAAAAAGTCGAGGGACACAAAAACAGACCTGTCGCGTTGCAAGCGACATCTCCATTTCTCCGCCTCGGCAGGCATCGGATTAAGCCTTTTTCCAAAAAGGCACCTGCTTTCTGGGGTCGAAAAACCTATAAATTGACATGGGGGCTTCGCCCCCTGGTGAAGAACCTAAGCGACCGACA
>CAJPSE010000187.1 GCA_905373185.1 uncultured Fretibacterium sp. | reverse complement strand
GCGGTGGACCTGGTGGTGGTGGACTCCGTCGCGGCCCTGACCCCTCAGGCGGAGATCGACGGCAGGATAGGCGAGAGCCAGCTGGGCCTCCAGGCGCGCCTGATGTCCTACGCGCTGCGGCGGCTCACCTCCATCGTGTCCAAGACCAACTGCGTGGTGATCTTCATCAACCAGCTCCGGGCCCTGATCTCGACGGGATATGGGGCTGGCCCGACGGAGACGACGACGGGCGGGCGGGCGCTCAAGTTCTACTCGTCGGTCCGCCTGGAGGTGCGGCGCGGCAAAAAGTTGGAGAAGGGTGAGGAGACCATCGGGCACGAGCTCTATCTGAAGGTGGTCAAGAACAAGCTGGCGCCCCCCTTCCGCTCCGCGCACACGAGCCTCATCTACGGCAAGGGCATCCCCATGGGGGTGGCGGTGGTCGACATGGCGGTGGACTACGAGGTCATCCGCAGGAAGGGGTCCTGGCTCTCCTACAAGGGGGAGACCCTGGGGCAGGGCAAGGAGGCGGTGGCCCAGTTCCTCGAGAAGAACCCCTCGGTGCAGGAGGAAATTATCAAGGAGATCATGGCGGAGGTCGCCAAAGGCATCGGTTTCCAGCCTCTGCCCGAGCCCGCCGCCGATCCGGATGCGTCGGATATCGACGAGGGCGGTGTGTCCGCTACAGTCGATATGCTGGACGGCCCCATGGAGATCGAGGAGGGGATCCTGGACCTATCCGACGACGACAGGTAGTTGCCGGGCACGCCTTCTTCCCACGCGCTCCTTGTCTTTCGATGTGGAGATCAGTGTACCACCTTGGGTGGCTCCTTTGCGGGATCCCTCAATATTTTTCGCTGATGACGGCCCCCCTGCACGAGGGGAAGGAGATGGGGCAAGGCGCCGTGCCTGATTCATGTTTAATGAGATTTTTTATCGTTTTGTATTGAATAAGGGCTGAGACTCCTCTATAATGTGTATGTTCGGGGGTATTTCGGAGAGAAGGATAACCCTGACCATGAGCTCGTGCTATCGGGGACGGGGAAGATACCTTCAAATTTTTATGGAGGGGGAGGTAGCTCATGCTTGTGCGCTTCTCTCTTGAGAACTGGAAGTCGTTCCGAGACCGGGTTGAGATCTCGATGCTTGCAAGCCGGGAACGTCAGCATGGGGAAAGGCTGTTTCCCCTGAAAAAATATCAGAACAGGCTTCTTCCCATTGCCGTGCTTTACGGGGGAAACGCCTCGGGAAAGTCCAATTTGTTCGAAGCTCTGACCTTTATCAAATCTTTCGTCCTTCTCGGAACTAGGATGCCGGATGCTCCGGTTGGTGTTCAGCCGTTTCTCCTGGAGCGTGAAGCGCGGGAGCGTCCCTCGCATTTTTCCCTTGAGATTCTCATTGACGGTACCATTTATTGCTTTGAGTTCGGCGCGACGTCCAAAGCGGTAGTGGAGGAAAAATTGGTCAAAATCCTAAGCAATCGTGAGCTCGTGCTCTATGAGCGTAGCGGCGGGGAGATTAAATTTGACCCGGAAAAAATAAGAGGCCGGGAGGAAAGGGATTTTTTAAAATATGTAGCCAGAGGGACCCGCAGCAACCAATTGTTTTTGACCAATTCCATTCTTCAATCGGTGGAAAAATTCAGGCCGGTTTATGACTGGTTTAAAAACACTCTATCGTTGATAGGCCCGGCGTCCCGTTTTCAACCCTA
The DNA here is from genome assembly GCA_905373185.1 of uncultured Fretibacterium sp. Taxonomy (GTDB): domain Bacteria; phylum Synergistota; class Synergistia; order Synergistales; family Aminobacteriaceae; genus CAJPSE01. The sequence continues at coordinate 1,864 of CAJPSE010000187.1, read as the reverse complement.
TGAAAAGTTGTTTGGGGAGGACGCTCCTCTTGGGGCGTATGCGGAAAAGCTCCTTGCGCGGATGGATACCGGTATATGCCGGCTGGACACGGAGATGCTGGAGTCCCTTCCTGTCCCCGAGCACGTGAAGGCGGATCTGGAGGAAAATATTCAGGAAGGACAGATCGTTACATTTTCTACATCTCTTAAGAAACGCCTGATTGTCGCTCGTAAGGATGGAGCTTTGGTTGCCAAAAAGCCGGTGGCGATCCATAGAGGTTGGGATGGAGAGGATGTTTCCTTTGACCTTCGCCAGGAGTCGGACGGGACGTGCCGCCTCCTGGACCTGTTGCCGGCTTTTAAGGAACCCTCGAGTCCGGAAAACGATAAAGTTATCTGTATTGATGAGCTGGGGCGCAGCCTTCATCCGCTTTTGACACGCCGCTTATTGGAACTGCATCTCTCGAATTGCGGCAATCGACGTCAATCCCAGTTGCTGGTGACGACGCATGACATCCTCACGATCGATCAATCCCTGCTGCGTCGGGATGAGATGTGGGTGACGGAGCGCGACGCAAGAGGAGTTTCACGACTCTACTCCTTTGGGGACTACAAGGAAGCGCGATATGACGAGGACTTGCGCAAAAGCTATTTGAAGGGAAGAATGGGGGGTGTCCCCCGTATCCTTTTGCCGGATATTTTGGATTCTTCGGAAGAATATTCCGAAGAAGAGGCGGAACGGTAATGGCTTCCAAGACTCCCCGGAGGAGCTTCAGCCGATCTTCCTCCAGTTTTTCCTACCGCAGACGCTTTGTCCTCTCCACCGAAGGCAGGATAACCGAGCCGGAGTATTTTAGGCATCTTCTGGAGTTTTGTCCTCATGTCGTGGTGGAGTGTCTGAAGACGGACGGTAAGAGTGCTCCCCCCTATGTACTGAAACGCATAAAGAAGAGCCTTAAGGAGACTCCCCTAGAGAGAAGAGACGAGGCTTGGCTGCTCGTCGATAAGGATAAGTGGGCGGACGACCAGCTGCAGCCTCTCTGGGAGTGGGCGCAAAAGGATGAACGGCGCAATCTGGCCATCAGCTGCCCCGCTTTCGATTTCTGGCTGCTCCTTCATTTTGAGGAGGGAAGCGGGGCCCATTCTCTGCAAGTCTGCCGGGCGCGATTGAGAAAGCTGGATTCCCGTTACGACAAATCGATCGCCGGCTTGAAGGGGAAATTTTCCCTGGATGCCGTCAAGCAAGCCATTGAGCGGGCCAGAAATCGGGATAGTCCGCATTCAGCCCCCTATTCCGGTACGCCGGGATGTACGGGTGTCTATCGGTTGGTCGAGCGTATCCTGGAGGCCGAGGGGGAGTGGCGGGACGGGCATCCGTAAGGAAGGCCCCTGCACGAGGAGGGTGCATTGCATTCATTCCTTGAAAAGCCACGGATACCCCCGTGCGGCGGAGTGGTTCGACCCCTACCGGTCTCCCGCCTCTCCGCAGGGATCGAACGAAGGAGGGTCGGGAGCTACAGGCGTTCCAGAATCCAGCCCCTCAGGACGACCGCCTGGTTGTGGGCGGTATCCTTCGCCGCGTAGATCAGGCTGACCCTTCCCTTGCTCAGACGTTCGCGGATCCAGCCCAGGAACTCCGATCCCATGGGGTTCGCGTTCAGCTCGCCCCGATAATGCTCCGCAAACTCGGCGAATCTATCCTCCTTGTGAGCGAACTCCTGCCTGAGCTGCGTCGAGGGGGCGATCTCCTTCCACCATCGTTCCACCTTCAGAGCCTCTTTCGAGACGCCTCGGGGCCAAAGCCGATCGACGAGGACACGGCAGCCATCGGAGGGGTCGGTCGCGTCGTATGCTCTTTTGAGCACCAGGTCCGGGGCCACGGTCC
>CAJPSE010000186.1 GCA_905373185.1 uncultured Fretibacterium sp. | reverse complement strand
GTCCTCGTTCGAGCCCTTCAAGACCTTGCTCGCGAAGGGGGGCGTCGTGCGCGGCCTCGCGCTTCCCGGAGGGGCGGCCCTTTCGCGCAAGGAGCTCTCCGACCTGGAGGACAAGGCCAAGAAGTTCGGGGCCTCCGGACTCGCGGCCTTCCAGCTCAAGGACGGCGCGCTGAAGGGGCCCTTGGTCAAGTTCCTATCCGAGCCGGAGCAGGACCGGCTCAAGGAGCTCGCCGGGCTGAAGGATGGGGACGCCCTGTTCCTCGTGGCCGACGCCGATCGGGCCAGGGCCTGTACGATTCTGGGGGTGCTGCGCCTGGATTTGGGCAAGACCAGGGGCTTTATCGACGAGAGGGCCTGGAGGTTCCTGTGGGTGACCCGCTTCCCGCTCTTCGAGTGGAGCGAGGAGGAAAAGCGCTGGACGGCCATGCACCACCCCTTCACCTCCCCGGTGCTGGAGGAGCTGGACCTCATGGAGACGGACCCGGCGCGCGCCTCGGCCCGAGCCTACGATTGCGTGCTCAACGGCAACGAGGTGGGCGGCGGCTCCATCCGAATCCACGATCCTCAGGTGCAGGCCCGGGCCTTCCAGTGCCTCGGCATAGCGCCGGAGGAGGCGAAGCGGCGCTTCGGCTTCTTCCTCGAGGCCCTGTCCTACGGCACTCCGCCCCATGGGGGGATTGCCCTGGGGGTGGACCGGCTCGCGACGCTCCTCTGCGGCGGGCAGTCCATCCGGGAGGTCATGCCCTTCCCGAAGACCCAGAAGGCCCAGTGCCTGCTCTCCAAGGCGCCGGACATCGTCGAGGAGGCGAGGCTGGAGGAGCTGCGCATCCGGACTGTTCCCCCCGAGGAGGACGTTTAAGGAAGCGCTGTTGCGGGGGGCTCGTCGGGTTCGGGGCTCCCCGCCCCTTCGTTTTTGACCGACCAGGGGAGGTGTCCGCCATGAAAGCGCATTTCTGCCATTTCAATTTCAACGTCCTGGACCTCGAGAGAAGCATGGCCTTTTACGAGGAGGCCCTGGACCTCCGGGAGGTACGAAGGATCACGGACGAATCGTTCGTCATCGTCTATCTCGGGGACGGCAAGACCGACTTCACGCTGGAGCTCACCTGGCTAAGGGAACGGACCCGGCCCTATGACCTGGGGGAGCAGGAGTTCCATCTGGCCTTCGAGACCGATGACTTCGAGGCGATGCGGGCCTTTCACCGTGAGCGGGGATGGGTGTGCTACGAAAACGAGAAGATGGGCATCTACTTCATCAAGGACCCGGACGGCTATTGGCTGGAGGTCCTGCCTCCGAGGTAAGCGTTTGTCGGCCCTTCGTCCTTTACAGTCGTCTTGCTGGATGTTAGAATTAAAAAGATGCGGCGGCTTTGTCCTTTGTAGCGATAGGGCTCAGGGGGCCTCAGTTATGATTTTGAGGGGTAGGAAACGGGTCGTTTGAACATTGCGCAGGCCGCCGTCCGAGAAAATTTATGCAGAATAAAGAAGGGGCTCGTGAAGCCCTTTAATTTAATTTGAAGAAGGAGTGTCCCTATGGCAACCCGAAGAGAGCCTCGTTTCAAGTTGTGCCGTCATCTGGGAGTCAATGTCTGCGGCCATCCCAAGGCCATGAAGAGGGTGGATACCAAAAAGCCCATGAGGGGTGGGCAGAAGGTCTCGGAGTATGGGCTCCAGCTGCTGGAGAAGCAGAAGATCAAGGCCTATTACGGGATTCTGGAGCGTCAATTCGCCCGTTACTTCGAGATCGCCAAGAAGAGTCCGGAGATGACCGGCGTGGCCCTGCTCAAGAACCTGGAGTGCCGTCTGGACAACCTCGTCTACCGCATCGGTTTTGCCCGTTCCATCCGTCAGGCCCGGCAGATCGTGAGCCACGGGCATGTCCTGGTGAACGGACAGAAGGTGGATATCCCCTCCTACGGCGTCAAGGTGAACGACGTCATCGCCCTGAAGGAGAAATCCCGGACCAACACGCTTTTCCAGGATAACTTCCAGGGGCTGGTGGCCTTCAACGTCCCCTACATCGAGAAGAATAAGGAGCAGTTCAGCGCGAAGCTTATCCGGGAGCCCATGCGGGAGGAGCTTCCCATCGAGGTTAACGAGATCCTGGCGGTCGAGTTGTACTCCAAGTAGTCCTCGGCCTCCGTTGGGAACGCAAGGTTTTCATTTGTCACGAAAAGCGCCGCCTCTTTCGAGGCGGCGCTTTTGTGTGATTTAGGGTCTCGTCGCCGTCCGACACGTGCCCGTTTTCCACTTCGTTTTCCACTTGAAGAAGAGAAGAGCCCGCAAAGAGGCTTTCGGTTTGCCGCCTCGCGAGGTAAAATGGGGGAAAGAATACTTTTTCCCGTGGCGGTATCGCCCGGCGATTCTGTGGCGCGGGGGATGAGCGAGGGCACTTTTTTTATGTTGTTCTCCTTTTTCGGGAATCCTACATAAGACGAGGTGAAGCGTAGTGGTGCAGATCGAAAACAGCGTCACGGTGTCAGGGTTGCTGCATTTCATCAAGGGCGATAAAAAGGAGAAATATTTCCCCTTCTCCATCAGGCATGAGAACCTCTGGACGGATGGGACCGTCCGCAAGGACTTCCTGACGGTGCGCGCCTTCGTTCCCGAGGTACAGGAGCGGCTGAAGGAATTGGCCGAGGGAACTGCGATCAAGGTGGAGGGTGTGCTGCGCGCCTCGCGTGGGAGCGGCGACATGTATCTCTCCGCAGAGCGGCTGGAGGTCCTCGGCCAGTGACGGGACGCCCTTGTGAGAGGGCGCCTTTCGATTCTTTATGCGTTTTGAATACGCGGGTCTTGAACATGGATGGCTTGGCCGTCCCGGCGACGAAATGACTGAAAGAGGGTGTTTCCTTTGAATTGGGAGAACAGCGTGCGGGTCTCGGGACAGGTGCACCTCCTCAAGGGACGGACGGAGGGGGAGACCGGGACGGGGAAATACGTACAGTTCGCGGTTCGTCAGGACAATCAGGACCCGGACGGTTCCCCGCGCCGCGATTTTCTGGTGGTACGGGTCTACGACGACGCATTGAGGGAGCTCCTGAACGGAAAACAGGACGGGGACCCCGTGGTTGTGGAGGGGACGTTGCGCTCCTCCCGGGGGAGCGGTGTCAATTACATCCGCTGCAAGTCGATCGTTTGACTTGTCTTGAACGAACGAGGTGGGTCCCTGTGGGACCCGCCTCGCAGCCTCCTCGCCATGCGATGAAGGATTGTTCCTGAATTCCTAAAGCAGGGAGTTCAGGGCCTTGATCGCGTCCTCGTAGTCCGGCTCGTTCGTCTGTTCGGGGACAATTCGGACGTAGCGGATCACGTCGTCCTTGTCGATGATGAAGATGGAGCGTGCCAGGAGGCGAAGCTCCTTGATCAGCACACCGTAGGCCGTCCCGAAGGAGGCGTCCCGGTGGTCGGAGAGCGCCATGACGTTCTCGATCCCCGCCGTGGCGCAGAATCGCTTGACCGCGAAGGGCAGGTCCATGCTGAGGTTGATGACGACAACCTTCTCCGGCTGTTTGGCCGCGTCCTCGTTGAACCAATGAAGCTGAAGATCGCAGACCGGGGTATCC
>CAJPSE010000185.1 GCA_905373185.1 uncultured Fretibacterium sp. | reverse complement strand
CCATCCACTGACACCCGCGTCGCACCCGCCGCCGGAGCCGCCATTCTTGGTGTCCGGCTGCTTGCTGCCGTCATCGGGCTTCTTGCCGTCGTCCGGCTTCTTGCCGTCATCGGGCTTCTTGCTGTCGCCAGGCTTCTTGCTGTCGTCAGACGCCGCGGGCTTTATATCCTTCAGCTTCTTGCCCACAGAGATCGTATGGACCTTCCCGTCAGCCATCGCCACACGCACTGCCTTGATCTCCGCCGCGCCCGACTCTACCTTGGCCTTCGTGGTCTTGCACGTCAGCCTCAACGTGTAGTTCGTCTTAGCCGTCACCCCAACCATGGACGGCATGGACTTTGCGATAACCTTGCCGCTGGCATCCAGCAGCTCGGCCGTCGGCTTCTCCCTCATCCCAGAGGCAACCACATCCAGGGACTTCGGCGTCCCCTCCAGGCTCAGCTTCGCCGTGAGCTGGACGGTCATATTCCCCTGAGCGTCCGCGCTGCTGATGATCGTAGAGCCCCAGGACTTCTCGTCGATGGCCGGCTCACCGGGGGTGTTGGGGGTGTTGCCGCCGCCGCCACCGCCGGACCCCGCCTTCAGATCCACGTCGACATAGCCCCAAAGGGCCTCGGTCTCGTGTTTGGCTTTCACCCTCAGGATCCCGCTCACGAAGCCGGACGGCAGCACGACCTCAAAAACCGCGTCCTTCTTACTTTTCGTACCAGGAGTCATATAAGCGGGATGATTCTCCGGCCTGCGTCCCTGGATCATCTCAGAGCGCCACTCATTTTCATCCACAAGCATGTCGTCCGAGACAGTGGCTTTCACAAGACACCGGTTCCCAACGGACCCAACCTCCCACTTCAACACGGGGACCTTAAATCCGTCCTTTGCAGTGAGAATCAGCGCCTTGTCGGTGCCCTCCCATCCGATCTTCGCCACAGCGTCGTCCTCAGGGTAACCCTTAATATTGCCATTGACATTCAGTTCCACCTCATCGGTCCTCAGCAACACGACCTTATCGTCCGACGCAAAGTTCTTCCACCAGACCGCGGGACGGTCCATCGTCAGTGTCTTATTAGCAGCGACCTCAACCTTCTTCACCTTCAGGACCGGGTCCTGCGTCGCCGAGTTGACCACAATACGCGATCCGGTGTCATCCGCGTTCAGGGTCAGTCTCGGGTACGCTCCACCGGGCAGGGTCAGATAACCGCCAGCAAGCGTCACCTCGACCTCCCCGGTAAGCAGCCCCGCGCTCCGCACATCGAGATCGGTTTGATCATTCCTCATCTTCACGTTCCACTTCGCACCCGGCGTTCCGTCCTCGATGGTCAGTTTATTGTCTCCCGTCAGGTTAAGGGTGGCGCCATCGGCGGGCACCAGCTTTCTGACCGTGACGGGATTGCCATAGAGAACGTCAAGGGTCGTCTCCGCCAACGTCAGCGTGCCGATGGTACTATCCCCATCGAACTGCAACTTGGAAGGGTTCGTCGCGGAGCCTCTGATATCGAGGCTCTCCACAGAGATACTGTGTTTAAGTTTCAAGATAGGGGCAACGCCGGATTTTCCATTGAACACGACGTTCGCCACATTTTTATTCAGGGTGGCCGTTTGACCAGCCGCCACATCCAGGCTCAGAGTCCCTTTATCGATCCCTGCGTTGAGCTCAAAATCTACCCCAACACCAGGTTTGACGGTCAGGGCCTTGCCGCTGGCGATGTCGATCTTGCTGCCCCCGGCCGTCGTCAGCTCCTTGAGCGTCAAGTTCCCGTCCAGCACGAGCTGTCCCGCGGCCTTCAGGTCCACCTCGCCGTCCAGTGGGGCATTCTTTCCGATCTTGACACCATCCGCAACCGTCAATGTACCGTCCGTCATCGTCACCTTATTGATGGTGTCCTTCATCGACTTGTTCAGCGTCAGGTTGCCCTTCGACAGGGTCAGCTCAGTGGAGGTGGCGCCAAAACCGGTCCCATTGACTACGATGCTGCCATTGTCGATCGTCAAAGCACTCGTAAGGGGCAGGGCGTTATTGACGTCTGCGACCAGCGTACCGCCCTCCGTGATCTTCAGATCCGTGACCGTCGTCACCGGAGCCTTCAAAACCAGCTTCCCCGCACCGGTGAGTCGCAACGCGCCAGCACCACCCGCAATCTTCTTCCCTTCGAGGGTAAGGACCGCGTTGGCCCCGACCTTAATGACGACGTTGGTGGCGGTATCATGGACAGCAAACCTATCATCTTTTTTTACCACGATGTTGACCTCACCCGCCTCAACCTCGAGGGCCTGGGTCCTAAAATAGTAGGTTTCATCGTTGTAGAGCAGTTTGGCCCCGCCCTTAAAGGTGATCTTATCCACCGCATTATTCGGAAAGTTCGCATCACCCACCGTTACCACAGAGCCCTCGGGGATCTCGACAGTATCGTTGGGGTTTGTCCCCGGGAAATTGGAATTGGGGTCCCAGCAAGAAGGCGTCTTCCAATCACCTTCCGCGAGGTTACCCCCAGTACCCCTCCACACATAATGCGCCGCCAGCGCGGTCCCGGCAAGGCCCAGGGCAAAGACCGCCGCCAGCGCCGCCACGCACAAAAACCTCCTGCTCAAAACCATCCTCTCATCCTCCTCAAAGACTCACAAAAAATATCTTCCTACCATTATCGCACTGCCATTATCACAAATCCAAGCCCCTGAACACACGGATCCCGAACAGCTTTGCTCCTCAGCCAATCCCAAGGCCCCGCAGGCAACACGACCCCGCTCCTGCAGAACCGGCCACGAGACACGCGGACACAATCAGCACAGATGGAACAAATTCACTATAGCGGAGGTATTTGAAAAATACAAGCAGACGACCAGCTAGCGAAGCGCATCGTGTCGATCGCTTGGTTTTATCATCAAGGAGAGACGAAGGGAAAACGGAGTTACGAGGCGTGGAACGTGTACTGTCCGGAGTATGACCTGGTGGTGGCATCGAGACGGCGAAGCAGCTGGCCCTGGTGGCGAAACGGGTCAACGGAGGGGGGCGAGGGGAGCCCATTTTCATATCTCGGGGGACATCGACCTGTCGGTCCGGGCGGCTCATACCGCTGCGGGGAGCGCTATAATAACCTTAAGTACCGTCCATTCTTTTCTTTATGAAAGAGGGGGGAGCATTATGATGATCGTAAGGCCCAGAAGGCTGCGGCGCACGGCCGCCATCCGCGATATGGTGAAGGAGACGCGCCTCTCGCCGTCCATGCTCGTGTATCCCGTGTTCGTCCGCGAGGGGACGAACGTCGAGGAGGACATCCCGGCCATGCCGGGGCAGGTGCGCTACAGCCCGGACACGCTGCCGCGCGTGCTGGAGCGCGCAGCCGAGGCCGGGTTGGGGGCCGTGCTGCTCTTCGGCATACCGGACCACAAGGATGAGACCGGCAGTCAGGCCTGGGCCGAGAACGGGGTGATCCAGCGCTCGCTGGCCGAGGGGAAGCGGCACTTTCCCGACCTGACGCTGATCGCGGACGTCTGCCTCTGCGAGTACACGTCGCACGGTCACTGCGGGGTGCTGAAGGGCGAGACCGTGGACAACGACCCGACGCTCGAGCTTTTGGCGCGGACGGCCGTCTCGCAGGCCCGC
>CAJPSE010000184.1 GCA_905373185.1 uncultured Fretibacterium sp. | reverse complement strand
GAGACGCACATCCGCCACGCGCTGGCCGTCGAGGGGACCATGCGCCACTTCGCGCGCAGGGCCGGCGCCGACGAGGACCTCTGGGGCGTCGTCGGCATTCTGCACGACGTCGACTGGGAGATGACGTCCGACGCTCCGGAGCGCCACTGTCACCTGGCGCCGGAGCTGCTCCGAGAGGAGGGGGTCGACGAGGACATCATCCACGCGGTCCAATCCCACGGCTATGGGATCTGCACGGACGTCGAGCCCTCCAACGACATGGAGCGGACCCTCTTCACCATCGACGAGCTCACGGGGCTGGTCATCACGGCCGGGCTGGTGCGTCCCTCGCGTTCCCTGTCCGACCTGGAGCTCAAATCCGTCAAGAAAAAATGGAAGGACAAGGCGTTTGCGCGCGGGGTCAACCGGGAGATCATCAGTGCCGGCGCCGAGCGGATGGGGCTGCCCCTCGACACGGTAATCGAGGAGACGATCCTGGCGCTGAGGCCCATCGAGAAGGATGTCGGCCTGTAGGGGGCTTGTGGAAGCAGGTCGGCCTGCGGGCGGGGGTGCCCTTCCGTAGCTTTGCCCTTGCCCTGGGCGGCGGGGGCGGGTAGTCTGTAGAAACTTTACGGCGGACATTTATTGTGTGACGATTACGTATGAAGGGAACGATGTCGATGGCAGTCAGGATCGTTTTGGCGGACGACCACCCTCTGACGAGGGCGGGCATTGCGGAGTTTTTGCGGCGGGAGAGCTCGCTCGATCTCGTCGGGGAGGCGGAGGACGGGGTGAAGGCCTGGGAGATGATTCGGGAGCTCAAGCCCGACGTGGCCCTGCTGGACATCAGGATGCCGGGCATGGACGGCGTCTCGGTCGCACAGAAGGTCAAGGCCGAGGGGCTTTCCACGGCCACCATCATGTTGACCTCCTACGATGCGCAGCAGTACGTCATGGCCTCGCTACGCGCGGGGGCGCGGGGGTTCGTCCTCAAGACCGTCAGCCCGAAGGAGCTCACCGCGGCGATCGCGACGGTCTCCAAGGGGGGGCTTTACCTGGACCCCGAGGTCGCCTCGGTCATGGGGGAGCGGGACTTCGATCCGGAGCAGCTCTCCGCACGGGAGCGTGAGGTCCTCCTGCTGGCGGCAAAGGGGCTCTCCAGCAAGGAGGTCGCGAGCCGCCTCTTCATCAGCGAGCGCACGGTCCAGACCCACCTGGCCTCCATCTACGACAAACTGGGCTCCAAGAACAAGACGGAGGCCCTGTTGCTGGCCCTCAAGTACGGGGTCGTCACTTTGGAGGAGCTCCTGGAGGACGAGAAGTAGGGGACCCGCCTCATGCTGGAGCGGGTCCGCAAAACCGTTTTCAACTCGCTGAGGCCGAAGAACCATTTTCTGGCCTTCCTGTTGTGTGCCCTGATCCTGCCCTCCGTGGCCGTCGTTCTGCTGGCGGCCTTCGCTCTGGTCAGTCAGGAGAGGGCGATGGAGGCGGCCGTGCGGTCCTACGTCCAGGACCTGGCCGAGAGCACGGCCTATCGGCTGGGCTCGAACGTCCAGCTCTGGGAATTTCCTCTGGAGTACCTGGGGGACGTGGCGCGATACAACATCTTCTCCTGGGGGCCGTCCATCCCAGGCTGGGTGGCGCACATCGGCGCCGACGGAAAGATCATCACGGCCTCGCCGGGAGCCATGAATATCGCCGCCATCTGGCACGACAACCTTCCGATCGGGACGGCGACCCGTGTGGAGGACAAGCAGGGGGCCCAGTACACCCTGGCAATCTACCCGGTCAGCCGGGGTCAGGGGTACGTCGTCGCCGCGGTCTCCTGGGACCAGCTTCTGGGGGGGCTCGTCACGGCAGGGCGCCTGTGGCCGGTCCTGATCGTGCTGATGACCCTGGGCAGCTTCTGGGCCATCCGCCTGCTCTGGAGCCGTCTCGTCTCCCCCCTTCAGACGCTCGTCGCCGAGATCGACGACCTCCGGGTCGGGAAGGACATCCCCAATCGTCTGGGGCCGGGGTCGGTCAAGGAGATCGAGAGCGTCCACAGCGCCCTGATGCGCTTGGCCCAGGCGGCCGTGGAGCGCGACAAGCTGCGCAACCGCTACGTGCGCGACATCGTCCGGGTCCAGGAGAAGGAACGGATGGACATGGCGCGGGAGATCCACGACGGGCCCCTGCAGGACATCACGGCACTGCTCCAGCAGATTCACATGTCCCTCGAGGATGAGGTTCCCCAGACGCGCATCAAGAAGACGGAGCTCCTCGCCAAGTCCGTCGTCCGGGAACTGCGGGGGCTCTGCGACGAGCTGGCGCCGCCGTGGATGGACCTGGGGCTGTCTCAGGCCCTGACCGAGCTGGCGGAGAGGCTCTCACAGAACTACGATATCCGGGTTTCCGCGGACATCGACGAGGGCATAGACCTGGAGCCGGAGCAGACCCTGGCCTTTGTCCGCATCTTCCAGGAGGCGGTCTCCAACGCGGTCCGGCACGGAAATGCCACGGAGGTCCAGGCCCAGGTCTGCGAAAAGGATGGAAGGATCATCCTGGACATTCAGGACAACGGCAGCGGTTTCGATGCCGAGGTGGACCATGAGGCCCTGAGGCTCGAGGGGCATCGGGGGCTCGCCAACATGACGGAGCGGATGTCCCTCATGGGGGGGCGTCTGGAGGTCCGTTCGAGGCTGGGCGAGGGGACTCGCGTCCTGTGCCTCCTGCCGAAGGGGGCCGAGGTTTCGCCGGCATAGGGGGGATACGATACGATGAGGATACGTTTTTGGGGCGCTGCGGGCGAGGTTACGGGGTCCTGTTACGAGGTGGAGTGCGGGGCGCATCGCTTTCTCGTGGACTGCGGTGTCCACCAAGGGGCGGACGAGGACGAGCGGAACCGGGAGCCCTTTCCGTTCCCCGTCGATAGGCTGGACGCGGTGTTTCTGACCCATGCCCACATGGACCACTCCGGGCGCATCCCGTACCTCGTCCGAAAGGGTTTCGCGGGGCCCGTCTGGACGACCCCCGCCACGGCCCGTCTGGTGGAGATACTCTGGAACGACTCCGTCCGCCTGATGAAGGAGGAGGCGGAATGGCGGACCCGCAAGGCCGTCCGCCGGGGGCTGCCGCCGGTCGTCCCTCTCTACGACGAGAACGACGTCGACAAGGCCCTGGAGCTTCTGAGGCCGACGGATTGGGATACGAAGACCACTGCCGCCGATGGCGTGACCTTCTCCCTGCACGATGCGGGGCATATCCTGGGAAGCTCCTCCATCGCCCTCGATCTGAACGAGGGGGGCAGGGCGACGCGCCTCGTCTTCAGCGGCGACCTGGGGCAGCAGTCCCCCGCGGTGGACCGGGCCCCCTCGGCAATCCGGGAGGCGGACTACGTCCTCATCGAGTCGACCTACGGCGATCGTCTGCACAAGGACGACGCGGCGACCCGGGAGGAATTCCGCAGCGTCATCCTGACGGCTCTGAAGGACCGGGGCAAGGTCCTGATCCCGAGTTTCGTCGTGGACCGGGCCCAGCGTCTCCTCTTCGAGCTCTCCCTGATGCAGATCGAAGGGCTGCTTCCCGAGATCCCGATCTTCTTCGACTCCCCCATGGGGGTCCGGGCCACGGAGCTCTACCGCATGTACGGCGACACG
>CAJPSE010000183.1 GCA_905373185.1 uncultured Fretibacterium sp. | reverse complement strand
CACCTCCCCGGACAGCGACATCGTCCGGTTGCTCTGTGGCGCCGTACGGGAGGTGCTTGGGGTGGAGCCGAGGACCGGAGGGATCGGAGGGGGCACGTTTGCGGCGTTCTTCCGCAAAAAGGGCATTCCCGCGGTCGTCTGGCAGCAGGAATGTGCCGGCGTGGCCCATCAGCCCGACGAGTACACGGAGATAGACTACCTCGTCAACAACGCGAAGGTCTTCGCCCTGATGATGCTGGGCGGGCTCTGATCTGAAGTCCTGCCGCGTTTTTGCCGAAAGCGACATGCCGGAGGGGGAGAGGAGGATTTCTTCCCCTCCGGCATGTCGCTTTTCAGGGTGCGCCTTCTCTTTTCCGAAGACGGTGCGAAAGATCTCGTCTGCTCTGGTAAAAAAACGTTTCAGGCGCTACAATTTTCATCATGGGTTCATCGTGTTCTTCTTCTCCGAATGATAGGTGTCCGGAAGGGGAGGCGCGGGCCCGACCGAAGCCCCATGGGGGTTCATATCGAGATGGGGCGGAAACGCTGGTGAAAATAGGGTGCTGGCCTCGGCGGCGAGGGGCGCTTGATGTTTCGGCCTCCCGAGGAGGTTTGACGATGTTTGGAACGGATATAGGAATCGATTTAGGCACGGCGACGATCCTGATCTTCGAGAAGAGGCATGGGGTCGTATTGAGGGAGCCCTCGGTCGTGGCCGTCGATCAGGATACCGGCAGCATCCTCGCTGTGGGATACGAGGCCAAGAACATGGTGGGGCGCACGCCGGGCAGCATCGTCTCCGTCCGCCCGCTCAGGGACGGAGTCATCGCGAACTACTCGATGACCGAGGCGATGCTCCAGCACTTCATGCGGCGCGTCACGCGCGGCTGGCAGCGTTTCTTCAGGAACAGGGCGATGATCTGCGTCCCGTCCGGCGCTACGGACGTGGAGCGCAGGGCTGTCCTCGAGGCGGCGCTGGAGGTCGGGGCCAAGGAGGCCTACCTCATCGAGGAGCCCATGGCCGCGGCCATCGGGGCCAACCTCAATGTCGAGGAGGCCCGGGGCAAGATGGTTGTCGACGTCGGCGGCGGGACGGCGGACATCGCGGTGATCTCCCTTGGGGGGGTCGTCGTGTCCAAGTCGCTCCGGATCGGAGGGGACAAGTTCGACGAGGGGATCATGCGCTATCTCCGGCGCCAATACAACCTCGCGATCGGCGAGCAGACGGCCGAGAACCTGAAGATCATGATCGGTACCTGTATCCCCCTGGACGAGGAACAGCGCATGGTCATCAAGGGCCGGGACCTCGTGCAGGGGCTGCCCCGGCAGATAGAGGTCTCCAGCTCGGCCGTCAACATGGCGATAGGGGAGATGGTCCAGACCCTGGTCGATGGGGTGCGCAACGTCCTGGAGCTAACGCCGCCGGAGCTTTCGGCCGATATCATAGACAGGGGTATCGTCTTAACGGGGGGGGGCTCCCTGTTGAGGGGGCTGCCCGAGCTGATCTCGCAGCAGACGGGGATCAACTGCTTTACGGCGGAGAACCCGATGGAGTGCGTGGCCCTGGGTACGGGCAGGGCTCTGGCCGCTATCGACAAGCTGACGGGGTCGGGACGCAACAGTATCCTGGTGAACGTCCGAAAGGGGCGCAGGCGTCGCTGACCTTTGCCGGCCCGGCGGGGCAGACCTTGGAAATTCAAGGGCCCTATGAAGAAGCTGGCTGGAAGAACGGTTTGGCTCCACCTTTCTGAAGGGGCGTGATTTTTTGCATAGAGGGCTTTATTCGGCGTGCTCCGCAATGCTGGTCCAGGAGACGCATCTGGACGTCGTGACGAACAACCTGGCGAACGTGGACACGCTCGGCTTCCGTCGGCGCATCCCCGTCAACGAGGAGTTCAGCGCGCATCTGGACCGCCTCGAAAAGGTATCGGAGGACGACGAGCGGAAGATCGTGACCGTCCCCCCGTTCACGATGAACTGGAAGGGAAAGCAGACGATTGGGACCCTGGCCCTGGCGAACGTCTTCTCGGAGAGCGCCATGGACACGACGCCGGGGGTCGTCCGCGTGACGGACAACCCGCTGGACCTGCTGATCGACGGGCCGGGCTTTTTTGCCGTCCAGGACGGTGCGGGGAACACCTTTTATACGCGCCAGGGCAGCTTTGCGCTGAGCGATGACGGCGTTGTCATCACCCAGGACGGAATGACCCTCCAGGGCGACGGTGGGGACATTGAGGTGGGGACGGCCACCCGCCTGGTCGTCAATCCCGGCGGCCAGGTCTACGCGGATGGGGCGCTCGTGGGGACGATCCCCCTCTATACCTTCGAACGGCCGACCTATCTGAGGCAGGTGGGCCGGAACCTCCTGGCGCCCAGTGACGCTTCGGGGCCGGCCGCCGAGGCCGAGGACGTCCGGATTGTCGGGGGGGCGCTCGAACGGTCCAACGTCAGCGTCGTCGAGGAGATGGTCCGTATGATCGAGGCTCAGCGGGCCTATGAGGGCGCCTCGAAGGCCCTGATGGCGCACGACGAGCAGACGGGCAAGCTGATTACGGCCTACGGCAGGGGCTAATTCCCTTTTGTCCCTTTTACGTTAGGGGGAGGATTTATCGCATGTTGAGATCTCTTTGGTCCAGCGCCTCGGGCATGATTGCCCAGCAGACTCATCTTGACGTCGTCTCGCACAACCTCGCGAACGTCAATACCCAGGGGTACAAGAAGCGGAGGGCCGACTTCGAGGACCTGCTCTATCAGATTGGCCGGGAGCCCGGGACGCCGGTCGAGCCGAACTCCATGGTTCCTACGGGTGTGCAGGTGGGGCTGGGTACGCGGGTCGTGGCGACCCCCAGCTTCATGACCCAGGGGAACTTCCAGATCACGGAGAATCCCCTGGACTGGGCGATCGCAGGCAAGACGATGGCGGGGGAGAACGCCTATTTTCAGGTGACGCAGACGGACGGGACGATCGCCTACACCCGCTCCGGGGTGTGGGACGTGGATGCGGACGGGCAGATCGTCAACCACGATGGCCTGTTGCTCGAGCCCGCGATCGTCATCCCACGGGAGGCCACGTCCATCCAACTGAGCCGGAACGGCATCGTATCCGTCAAGATGCCCGGACAGACGGAGCTTCAGGAGGTCGGTCAGCTGGAGCTGGCGCGCTTCGTCAACCCTGCGGGTCTCCGGGCGGAGGGGGACAGGCTATTCCTGGAGACGGAGGCCAGCGGCCCCCCCATTCTCGCGCAGCCCGGCACGGACGGGATGCCCGAGGTGCGGCAGGGCGTCCTGGAGATGTCCAACGTCCAGGTCGTCGAGGAGATGGTGGAGATGATCGTGGCCCAGCGGGCCTACGAGGCCAACTCCAAGGGCGTCCAGACGGCGGACGATCTGCTGAGGATAGCCAACGGTCTGAAGCGTTAGGGCGATGGGACCTTTTGTGCGGCGGAGGGGACTCCGCCCTTTTTTTATGGCGCTCGCCTGTGCCGCCCTGCTCTCAACCTCCGTTGCTCTGAGTGCGGAGCGGCCCGTCCGCATCGATATCCCCCCCTCCGTCCAAGCGGACGGTAGCGCTTTCACGTTGGGGGATATCGCGCGGCTCTCTGGACCCGACAGGGTGCGGGATGTCCTGAGCACCCTGATCCTGTCGGTCGAGGAGGGGGGCGTCGTCACCCGGGAGCAGGTG
>CAJPSE010000182.1 GCA_905373185.1 uncultured Fretibacterium sp. | reverse complement strand
GCCTTGGTGATGCCGTGGATGAAGGGTCTGCACTCGGGGCTCTCCCTCAGCTTCCTGAGCGCCGCTTCCTTCCAGCAGACGGCGCAGATCCTCGCGGGGGCCGCCGTCAGGGGGCAGGTCGATCCGCTGCATGGGCTCAAGGAAAACGTCATCATCGGGCATCTGGTCCCCGCGGGAACGGGGTCGAGTGCCTTTCGCCCTATCGCGCTCTCCGGCGAAAAAAAGGAGGAAGCGCAATTCACCCCGTCCGAGCCGGAGGGGGAAACACCGCCGCTGGCCCCGGAGCCCGCGGGAGTGGGGGAGGCGTAACCGCCTCGCTCCGATCCGATAACTTCCGCAGGGCGGAGCCCTGCGGAAGGGGAAAAATGGTTGTTGTTCAAACCTCGGAATCTATGCTATACTAGCTGGGTTTATGTGCTTGAGACGTAGTTCATTCTGTTGCCTCAAGCCAGTTTGTATGAAGCCCTTTCGCTTTCGATAATGTTCTCGTTCGGATAGGATAGATGGTAAGGAGGCGTTATTTATGGATAAGGGAACCTTTCAGCCGCACAGAAAGCCGCGCAAGAGAAAGATCGGTTTTCTCGCCCGTTCTTCCTCTCCCTCGGGGCGCAAGATCCTTCGCAACCGAAGGCGCAAGGGCCGTAAGTGCCTGACCATGGCGTAACCCTGAGGAAAGGTCGGGAGTTCGACCTCATCTTCCGCACCGGTCTTCGCATTCAGGGAGATCTGGTGCGGTTGTTGTTTTTGAGAAATCCGGTCCAGCTTGGACTGCGCGTGGGGTACGCGGTGGGCAAGCGTCAGGGGAAGGCCCACGTCCGCAACCGGGGCCGCCGCGTTCTGCGCGAGGCCTTTCGGCGCCTGACGCCCTGGGTGGTCTCGGATGTGACGCTTGTCCTCTCCCTGAAGGACGGGGCTCTTGGCGCCTCTGCCGTTGCCGTCTGGCATGATATGACCAGGGTCCTGCGGCGTCAGGGCCTTTTGCTCGACGGGTGGGATGGAGCGGCCTGGGATTCGCCCGTTTTGCGCCGTGTCCCCTGAACTCCTGCCGAATCCGCGCCGCCGACGCTGTTGCGGCAGCCCCGCCACAGTTCTGGCGATGTTGCTGATTCGAGGGTATCAGCGTTTCATATCTCCGTTGCTGGGACACCGATGCCGTTTTTACCCATCCTGTTCCCAGTACGCGCTTATCGTATTTCAGGAATGGGGTTTTTTCATGGGGGCATGGATGACGCTTCGGCGCCTTTTGAAATGCGGCCCATGGCACGAGGGGGGCTACGATCCTCCCCCGAGACGTTGCGGTTCTGCCAAGTTGGATAGGGATGGTGAACTTTTTTGAGTTATTTATGGACACAGGCCGGAAATTTCATGACATGGCTTCTGGAAAGCCTTTACCTGCTGACGAACTCCTGGGGGCTGGCTATAATCCTCCTGACGATCCTGGTGCGCATCGCCATGCATCCCCTGACGCAGAAACAGATGGTCAGCATGCAGAGGATGCAGAAGCTCCAGCCTATGATGAAGGTCCTGCAGGAGAAGTACAAGGACGACAAGGAGACGCTGAACCGAGAGGTGATGTCCCTCTATAAGGAGCCCCTCGGCCCTCAGCCCATCAATGGACAGGCGCATGATGGAGTAGAGGATCAACCCCAGTGGGGTGATCACGGAGGCACTCCCCAACATCTTCTCCCGGTTCTCCCGGCTTCTGTGTCGCAGGATAGAGTGCTCGACAGTTAAAAGGATCACGAGGATCGCCAGCGAGGCAATGGAATAGTAGATCTGGGTGGGATGGCGCATCACGGACGCCGGATCGTGAGGGAAGTGCACGCCGAAACGGTGCAGCGTGGGAATCCCGATGCAGCATCCGTTGAAAAAGCACCCCCATCGCCCCAGGGCCATCGTGAAGATCGCCGGAGGGGCGACGACGTCGCAGAGCCTCTGGAAGGGAAGCTTCGGATTACGCCAGCAGAGGAGGAAAGCAACCAGAAAGGCCCCCGTAAACGCTCCCACCTCCGAGAGGCCTCCATGGCGAAGGTCCAGGAGCAGGGAGGGGGTTTCATAATAGGCATCGAAATTCCAGAGGTACTCGAAGACCCGCGCACCAAGGAGCATGGCGAAGAACGCCCATCCGATCACGCGCCGGGCCTCGCCGTCGTCTACCCCGTAGAGCCGGAAACGCCGAATGCTCCAGAGCATCGCCAGGGAAAGCGCCAGCATCCAAAAAACATAGTACGTATCGAGGGTTATCGTCCCAACCTTTATGAGAACGGGGAACATGGGAATCCCTATTCGGTCAGCGACGCCTGCGGCGGTGCGGGAAACGCGACGACGCGGGCCTGTAGCCGCCGCCCTCCTGAAGTTTGGCGGCATCGATCTTTGGCATGACGACCACCTTACGGTCCGGGGCCTCCCCCACCGATTCGGTCTTGACATCCTCCCGATCCTTGAGCGAGGTGTGAATCACCCAACGCTCCCAGCTGAGCATAGGGTCGAGGCGAATGGGGACCCCGTACTCCACGACCTGTCTGGCCGTTGCCTCGGCCAGGCGCTCCAGGCTGCGTATCCGGCGTTCCCTGTAGCCGTTGCTGTCGAGACGGACGCGGGGCTGTGACCCGGGGTCGCGCAGGGCAAGGTTCAGCAGGTACTCCATGGACTTCAGGCCGTCGCCGTGCCGGCCGACCAGAATTTCCGCATCCTGCCCCTCGATGTCGACGACGTTTTCCTCCTCGCGAAGAACCGTTTCGGCACGAAGGTCCATAAGCTTCAGCAGGTCGTCCACGAAATCCCGCCCCTTGCAAAGCAGGGAGCGCTCGGGCAGGGTCACCTCGACCTTGAGCTTTTTGCCAAACAATCCCAAAAATCCCTTTTCGGATCCGATCACCTCGGACCGGAGCTCCCCCGCGGGAACGCCCCATTGTTGAGAGGCCAGAGCCAACGCTTCCTCGACGGTATTCACGTCGAAAACAAGATGCTTGTCGCCAGTGAGATGTTTATCGCCGGTCATGGAAAAAACCTTCTTTCCTCAATTCTTCCTTTCAAATCTACCTCGAATCCATCCCTGCCCCTCTCCGCATCGCGACGCTCACGCTTCGGACTTGCGCGTCGGCTTCTCCTGGAAGAGCGCCGGCTTTTCCTGCATCTCCTGGCTGGTTTTGCGGATGACGCGCAGCTGATGAACCACCCCGAGCAGGGAGGAGACGCCCCAGTAGAGCAGAACCCCTCCGGGCAGGCTGAGGCAGATAAATGTCAGAAAAATGGGCATGAACCAGCTCATCATTGCCATCTGGGGGTTCCCTGAGGCGGAGATGTGCTGCTGGTACCAGGTAAGGAATGCAATGATCAACAGAAGAATGGTGTTGGGAAGCCACACGCCCAGGTTGGAGAAGAGCAGCGAGGGGTTGGTGAGGGCGGAAAAAAACACCATGACGAAGCCGAGCTGACTATTCGGAATGGGGACGCCGGCCTCATCCACCAGGTTGATGGCCTTGGCGATGGTCGTCAGGACCGATCCATCGAGCTGGACGGACAAGAACGTGGCGTCGGTAAAACCGTGACGGGACAGGGCACTGTAAAGCAGGATGAAGATGGGAAGCTGAATGAGCAGAGGCAGGCACCCCGCAGCGGGGTTGACCTTGTGCTCCTTATAGAGGGACATCACCTCTCGGTTCAGCGTCTCCTTGT
>CAJPSE010000181.1 GCA_905373185.1 uncultured Fretibacterium sp. | reverse complement strand
GACCTAAACTCTTCTTAACCCCTTTTTGGTCCTTGACAGGGGGACCACTATAGAAGGACGGGAGCATCACGCGGACCACGATGGAGATCGTCGTCATGGAGCTCACCGACGTCGTCTACAAGCGCGAGAAATGCCCGGTCTCCACCTACAACGAGTTGGTCGTCCATCCCAGGGAGAGCGCGAAGTAGTTCCGCCCCGTCAAAATGGCCCGTGAATATCGAAGGGGACATCGTGAGATACAGCGGGATGGCGGGCCGTTGGCTCGATGCTCGTGGCGAAAAGATTCCCGAACGGGGACAAGCGCTCGATTCAAAAATAGGGGGCGTATAGAGTGAGGTGTCGCTATGCTCGATGACAGGGACGGCGGAAGTGCGATCGATGTCCGGGGAGTGACGAAACGCTTCGGGGCTCTGTGTGTTTTGAATCGGGTATCCTGCCGTTTCGAGAAGGGACGTACAACGGTGGTCATTGGCCCCAGCGGCTCCGGAAAAAGCACTCTGGCCCGCTGCATCTGCGGGCTGGAGACGTATGACGCGGGATCGATAACGCTCTTCGGCGAGGATGTCGCGTCTTTGCGGAGCCGTCCCAGGGCCATGAGTCGCCGTACCGGCATGATCTTCCAGCATTTCAATCTCTGGCCGCACATGACCGCGCTGGAGAACGTGGCGTTTGCCCCCAGGCGCTGTCTGAAAATGGACGAAGGTCAGGCCCGGGAACTCGCTTCCAACCTGTTGGAGCGGGTGGGGCTGGAGAACAAGGCTCGGAACAAACCGGGTCAGCTCTCGGGCGGAGAGCAGCAGCGGGTGGCGATTGCGAGGGCTCTGGCCTTGTCTCCATCCCATCTGGTGTTCGACGAGCCGACGAGCGCCTTGGACCCCGAATTGGTGGGGGAGGTCCTGGCGGTCATGTCCGACCTTTCGAAAAACGGCATGGGCATGCTGGTCATTACGCACGAGATGCAGTTTGCCCGCGAGGTATCGGACAAGGTCGTATTCATGGCGGAGGGGAGCGTCCAGGAGGAGGGATCGCCCGAGGAAATTTTCGAGGCCCCCAGCCTTGAAAGGACCCGAATGTTTTTGCGGCGCACCATGAGACGTCATTATTGATTTTTTTCGGATATATTTTTACGGTTATATTGAAAGGGGAGCTGTAGGATGAGTGTATTGAAAAAGATGGTTGGTGTTGTATCCCTCGCTTTCCTGACGTGCCTGGCGGCCGGGGTGCCCTCCTGGGCTGCCGACGCGTTGAAGAGCGTCCGGGACAGGGGAACTCTGGTCGTTGGGTTTTGTGCCGCCTATCCTCCCTTTGAGTCCCGAAACGAGACTACGGGGGAGTTCGAGGGATTCGATGTGGACCTGGGCAGGGCTTTGGCCGAAAAACTTGGGGTCAAGGCCGAGTTCAGGGACACGGAGTGGCCGGGGCTGATCGCGGGCGTGAACAAGGGGGACTTTGACGTCCTGCTCTCCTGCATGTCGAGGTCCGAGACGCGGGAGGAGAATGTGAACATGACGGACACGTACTACCGGCTGTCCGATGTCGTTGTCGTGAGGGCGGGAGATGAACGCTTCAAATCGGTCGACGACCTCAGGGACAAGGTTGTCGGCGTCCAGATGGGGTCGGCGTCTGAGCAGATAGCCGACAAGATGGAGGGACTCAAGGAGGTCCGACGCTTCAACTACAATCCCGAGGCGTTCCTGGACCTGCAGAACAAGCGCATCGACGCGCTGATCGTCGGGTACGCCTACGCGGTCAACCAGATCAGGACGACGTCCGGGGATTTCCATATCCTGGGGGAGGTGGGCGAGCCCTCCGAGATCGTCATGGTCCTCAAAAAGGACTCATCCTCGCTGACGGATGCCCTGAATGCGGCGCTGAAGGAGCTCCGCGAGAGTGGAAAATACGACGAGATTCTGAAAAAGTGGCTCGCAGCCGAGTAAAGTAGCGTATGGAGTTCCGAACGGACATCATCGTCACCAATGCCGGGGCCATTGCGGAAGGGGTGTGCATGACCCTTCTTTTGACGTGCTTTTCCTTCCTTGTGGCCCTTGCTCTGGGGACGGTTGTAGGGGTCCTGCGCCGACGGGCTGGGCCGCTCTCGGCCCTGTTGGGGGGGTACGTCTCCTTTTTTCGTGGAACGCCGCTTTTGATCCAACTGTTTCTCATCTATTACGGGCTGCCGTCCATAGGGCTCAACATGCCGCGTTACGTTGCGGCGGTCCTTTCTTTGGGGCTCAACAGCGCGGCTTACATATCGGAGATACTCAGGGGGGCTCTGGGCGCCGTGCCGAGAGGCCAGGAGGAGGCCGCTCAGGTCCTGGGCCTGACGCGGGCGGAAACCCTGGTTTTCATTGTCTTTCCCCAAGCGCTGCGCGTGGCCCTGCCCGCGCTGGTCAACGCCTTCTCCTCGATTCTCAAGGACTCTTCCCTTGTCTCCGTTCTGTCCATCATGGAGCTGACCCGGATCGGGCAGCTCATCTACACCCGAACCTACAGGGCCTTTGAGATCTACCTGGCGGTGGCGGTGATTTACTACATTTTGACGGAGACGGTGGCCTGTTTTTCCCGGCGCCTCGAAAGGGTCCTCGAAACCTAGTCCGGAAGGGGAGAAGACGTGAAGAGAGGCAGAAAAATAGTGGCGCTGGCGCACTGCATTCTGAACTCGAACGCGAAGGTTGCCGGTATCGCACAGACCCCAGGGGCGATCCCCGTTATTGTCGAGGGGCTCCTGAGGGACGGCGTTGGTATCGTGCAGCTTCCCTGCCCCGAACAGACCTACGGGGGATGCCGCCGATGGGGGATGACGCGGGAGCAGTACGACGTCCCCAACTACCGCAAGCACTGCCGCACCCTTCTGGAGGACGTTGTGGACCAGATGGAGGACTACTTGCGCAACGATTATGAGGTCCTTGGGATCGTCGGCGTAGACGGCAGCCCTTCTTGCGGCGTCGATCGGACCTGTGTTGGATACCCGGGCGGGGAGATCGCATCGATGCAGCTGCTGCCGGAATGCTCCATTGTCGAAGGACGAGGCGTTTTCCTGGAGTGCCTGATGTCGATGCTTCACGATCGGGGGGTGTCGATCCCCGCGGTCGGAATAGACGAGGCGCTCCAGGAAGCGTTGTCCTGGGATGAGCTTTTGAAAAAGCTATGTCGCTGCGGCGAAGGTGTGGGGACGCCGTGATTTCCCGGGAGGGGCCCTTCGTGCGGATACGGGGCCCTGGGCAAACGCTGATTTAATCCGGTAAGCAGCAGCTTGCCTGGGTCGCCAAGCTGCTTCTTTGAAGGGGAAAGAAGGATTTGGTGTTATGGACATCTCATATTTGGTCTCGATGGGTTGGGCGCTTCCGGCGGCGGCGCTGGTCCGGCCCATCCCGTATCGGTCGGCTTGAACCATGGATGCGAGCCATTCACCCTGCATGGTTTCGGCGGCCTGCTTCCATGCTCTGAGGCTTCTTCCGGGCGAGGACCCCGTGCTCTCGTTACGCCGATTGTCCGCCGAAACGGGGCTTCGCGCGGGGTTTATCGCGGGGGCCGTGGGCAGCCTCTCCCGGGCGGTGCTGCGCTTTGCGGGATGTCCCGACGGTACCGTCCGGGACGGCCGCTTCGAGATCGTCTCCCTGATAGGGACGCTCGATGCCGCCGGGGAACACCTTCACATGGCAGTCTCCGACCCCGAAGGGCGGGTCGAGGGCGGA
>CAJPSE010000180.1 GCA_905373185.1 uncultured Fretibacterium sp. | reverse complement strand
ATCCTGGAGGGGGAGGCGGCCCCGGATACGGGGGTTCCGGGCGAAATAGGCGGGGCGACGACGGACCGCCTGGTCCGGTCCCCGGGCGACGGCTTCCTGGAGCCCCGGTCCGAGATAGGCGACCTCGTCGAGGCAGGGCAGGTCCTAGGGTTCGTGGACGGCAAACCGGTCGTCGCGAGGATTCGTGGGGTGGTGCGCGGCCTGATCCATCCGACGGTCCCCGTGAAGGAGGGCATGAAGATCGGGGATGTCGATCCCCGCGCGGTACGCTCCCATTGTTTTTCCATATCCGACAAGGCGCTCTCGGTCGGTGGGGGCGTGCTGGAGGCGGCGTTCGCGGTTAGTCTGGAAGTTGGTCTGGAAGGAAAATAGCCCCTGACGGAGATGCATCGGACGGCTAGCGGACCGTCACGGAAAGCGTTAAAGCTTGGAGGGCGTCACGATTCGAAGGGGGCCGTCTCTTGGGAGAAGAACTCCGTAAAGGGGACCAGCGTGACATTCCCCATTTCCCCAGCCCGCTCTCGACAGCCCCGGGAAAAACCGCGTTTGGCGAAGAGGAACAGATGCCTGTTTTTGAAACGCAGCAATCGGCTTCTCTCGTCCAGCCGTTCCAGTTCGACGAGGGATATGGGATCGTTAGTCCACTTGCATTCCCCAAAGATGGCTTTCTCCTCGTCCGGGGCCACGATATCGATCTCCGCTTCGCTCCGTTTGATGGGATCGTTTCCCCACCAGCGCCCGATTTCGGTAAAGCGGACGCACAAAGAGCCCGCCGCGTTTCTCCGCCACAGGTATTCTTTGCAGATGTCCTCGAACACCCAGCCCATGAATGCGGAGAACTCCCTTTCGATTCGTTCATAAGCTCTTTCCACAAGCCCGTTCTGGATCAGCATCATCTGATTGGGGATGAAGCGGTACCAAAAACGGAACATGCTGTCCGAGATGGAGTAAAGGGTTTTTCTCGAGGTTTTTTCCGTGATCGGCGTCTCCTTTTTCAGGATGTCGAGGGAGATCAGATTTCTGAGGTAGGCGCTGCATGCGCTGCTCTCCATGGAGACCTTCGACGCTATTTCTGCGTTTTTCGAGCTGCCCGTGGCGATGGCACGCAGAATCGCGTTGTAGCCGGCCGGTTCGCGGACCTCCTGTTTCAGAAGGTTCCCCGGTTCCTCGAAAAGATATGCGGACGGATCCAGAAAGTTTTTCTTGATATTGTCCGCGAGGCCCAACGAGTCGTCCATCAGCGCAAGGTATTGGGGGACGCCGCCGGTGATGCCGTAAATGCCGGCTAAGTCCTCGAAAGAGAAGCCCCTGTAAAAGGAATAGGTCTCGAAAAATCCGAAGGGCCGGATTCGCATCTGTGCCGTCCGCCTGCCGTACAGCGGGCTTTTATAGCCCAGGACCTGCGTCTCCATAAAGGACATGGAGGAACCGCAGAGGATCAGAAACAGCTTGCCGTTCTTGAATTTGTGATCGATCTCGGTTTGCAGGAGCGATGAAAAGCCCCGGTACGATGCGGCAAGATAGGGATATTCGTCGATAACGAATATCAGCCGCTGTTCGAGGGAACGTTCGTGAACCACGTCCAGAGCCTCCTGGAAATTTGGAAAAACCGGTGCGGCCCCCTCGCCGAAGGGCGGCTTCATGATGCTTCTGCTCATGTGTTCCAGATTTTCGTTGCTGTCGGTCTCCAGCCCGGTGTAGAAAATGCTGTCCTTGCCTTTGATGAATTCGTGAATCAGAGAGGTCTTTCCCACCCGCCTACGCCCGTAAATGACGACGCATTCGAAGCGCCCGCTCGCGTAAAGCGCCTCCAGCTTTTTCAACTCCGATTTTCTGCCGACAAACATGACGATACACCTTGCTTATTTACATTTTACTAATTTACATCTTAGCAAATTATAGCGGGGCGCCCTCCTCCGTCAAGCTTTTTCGTCCTTTGAAAGCTACCGCACGCGGATGTACCCCCATCTGTCCTCCTGCCGCACGGCGGCCAGTCCCTCGTGGAACGGGCGGGCCTCGTCGTACAGTGTGTCCAGGACCATCCGCCCCAGCACGTCGATGTAGCCCCACCGGGAGTCGGTCGCGACGGGGGCCAACCCCTCTCGGAAGGCGCGCGCGGCGTTGTAGCGGTGGGGGATGATGGTTTTTCCCTGCGCGTCGACGTAGCCCCAGGCTCGATAGTTCGATGCGTCCTTGACGGGGGCCAGTCCGTTCCCGAAGGGCCCCGCCTCGTCGAAGGAGGCCTTGACGAGGTCCCTCCCCGAGAGGTCGATGTAGCCGTACAGGCCCCGGGTCTCCACCGCGGCGTGCCCCTCGCTGAAGGGGGCGCCCCCGAGGAACTGCGCGGGGATCTTCAAGCGCCCGCCCGCGTCGATATAGCCCCAGAGTCCGCCCGTCCGCACCGGCGCCAGCCCTTGGGAGAAGGAGCCCGCCGCCTCGTAGGAGGGGGCGATGACGAACTTGCCCGTCAGATCGATGTAGCCCCACCGTCCTCCGCTCTGCACGGCGGCCAGCCCCTGGGAGAAGGGTTTAGCATCCTCGAAGGTCTTTCCCTCCAGGGCGACCCTGCCGTCCGTGTCGATGAAACGGTCCCCGACGAAGGCCAGGCCCTCCGAAAAATCCCCCGCCTCCGGGATTCGGTGGACGAAGGGGACGACGACGCGCCCGAGGTTGTCGATGTAGCCCCACGCGTCGTTCGACTTGACGGCGGCCAGTCCCTCATGAAAATCCCGCGCGTCGGAGTACCCGTACTCGATGACGACCCGTGCCTCGTGCGCCGCGGCGGGCGGGAAGGGCAGGATGCAGAGGAGCAGGGCGGCGAAAAGCGAACGGACGAATATTGAAAAAATGGATGCGGTCGTGAGCATGAGCTTCATTCCTTTCAGCCTCATTCCTTCCAGATCGGAGAAAATCGGACAATCAAATCGGGATCGGTACTCTCATTATTCGTTATTCTACCAAAGAATCGGATGGAGGAGGCGAGGGGCCGGTCCCGAGCAGAAGAGGGCTTCACGTCCGGGCCGTTGTGCCGTACACTGTGTTATACTCTGCACATTTTCGAAGGAGCCTGAAGCCATGGATTTTCCCGGAGAGAACACGGGGACCCCGTCCCGCGGCGACCGGCAGCCCGTCGTCGCGCTGATCGGCCCCACGGCCGTCGGCAAGACGGCCTTGAGCCTCGAGCTGGCCGTCCACCTGGGGGCGGAGATCGTCTCGGTGGACTCCCGCCAGGTGTACCGCTACATGGATGTGGGGACCGACAAGATAGCGGCCTCAGAGCGCCGAAGGATCCCGCACCATGCCGTGGATGTGGCGGACCCCGACGAGGTGTTCACCGTGTCCGATTTCGTCTCCCTGGCCCTCGGCGCCGTGCGTCGGATACGCGCCCGCGGCCGGGTCCCGCTGTTCGTCGGGGGGACGCCCTTCTACTATAATGCGTTGTTTCACGCCGCCATGAACGTCTCCCTTCCCCACGACCCGGAGGTGCGGCGCCGCTACGAGGAACGCGCCGCTCTGGAGGGGGCCTCTGCGCTTCACGCCCGCCTCGCCGAGGTCGATGAGGTCACGGCAAACCGGCTGCATCCCAACGACGTCCGCCGCGTGGTGCGCGCGCTGGAGATCTGGGCCCTGACCGAGACGCCCCCCTCCCGCCTCTACGCGGAGGGGGAGAAGGCAGACTCCGGTCTGGACGTGCTGTATGTCGGGCTGAACCGACCGAGGCCCGAGCTCTTCGAGCGGATTGCCGGGCGTGCGCGGCAGCAGTTCGCCTCCGGCTATCCCGAGGAG
>CAJPSE010000179.1 GCA_905373185.1 uncultured Fretibacterium sp. | reverse complement strand
GGCCCTGGAGGCGGAGGAGCATCGGGAGGCCCTGGTACGGTTCGGCTTCGAGCTGGAGGACTGCGACGGCGGAACGCGACTCCGCTCCGTCCCCTCGGTTGGGAGAGCGGTCGAACCCGAGGCCCTGCTGAGGGGATCGCTGGGGGCTCTGAAGGAGGAGCGGGACGGGGACGCCGCGGAGCTGTTGTGGCGTACCTGGGCGACGATGGCCTGCAAGGCGGCGGTGAAGCTGACGACGCGCCTGTCCCGGGAGGAGGCCCTGGTCCTGTGGCGGGACCTGCACGCCTGCGCACAGCCATATTTCTGCCCGCACGGACGCCCGACGGTCCTCAGGATCGATACGGCGCAGCTGGTCGGCCACTTCGGCCGGGAGTAGCGTCTGCCTGGATGGGGCTCGTAAAGTACGACCCGTGTCTTTTTCAAGGACACGGCTTGCTTCTCTTTCGTCATGTATTTTTGTCGCCTGTCGCCTGCTTCGCCGTATAAGGAGTACCTGTGGTTTTAGACATGATAAATCTGGATAAACTTTATAGGGTATGATATCCTTTACTCAGAACTGGGGAGGAGGAATCTTATGTGAAGTTGTCGACCACCACACGATATGGTCTGCGCGCTCTGTCCGACCTCTGCGCTCAGGGCGACGAGGGGCCTGTCGCCGTGAGCGATATCGCCCGGCGCCAGGATATTCCCGCCAACTACCTGGAGCAGCTCTTCGCCAGATTGCGGCGAGGAGACATCCTCCGCAGTGTGCGTGGCGCTCAGGGAGGGTACCTCCTGGCACGTCCTGCCGGGGAGATCACCGTGGCGGAGATCGTCGACGCTCTGGGGGAGTCCATCACCTTCGGAGATTGCCAGACGGAGGCAGGATGCGACCAGATGGCCAGCTGTCCGACGTTTTCCCTGTGGCGGAAGGTTCGGGATTCGATCGACGAGATATTGAAGGCGACGACTTTGGAGGACCTCGTCCGGAACAGGACGCTTTTTCAGGATGAAGGGGAGGATCTTTGAGTCCCTTGCGATTTAGGATTTTGCCCTGAAGGCATTTGAAGAAAATGGCTTGAACCACGTTTGACTGGGGGGACAACGATGCAAAGCGCATATCTTGATTACGCGGCGACGACACCGACGGATTCCGAAGTTCTGGCGGCGATGATGCCCTACTTTACGGAGGTCTTTGGCAATCCCTCGTCCGTTTATTCCTTTGCCGCAAAGAGCCGCAAGGCGATCGATACGGCACGCGGCCAGGTGGCCAGGGCCCTGAATGCCGAACCCGACGAAATCTTTTTTACGGGCAGCGGGACCGAGGCGGACAACTGGGCGCTGAAGGGGACCATGGAGCGCCTGCGGAGCAAGGGAGACCACTTGATTACGACGAAGATCGAACACCACGCCATCCTCCACACCGCGGAATACCTGGAGAAGGTAGAGGGGTTCCATGTGACCTACTTGCCCGTGGACTCCGATGGGCGCGTCCGCATGGAGGACCTGGAAGCCGCGATGACGGACAAAACCGTTCTGGTCTCCGTGATGTTTGCCAACAATGAAGTGGGGACCATTCAGCCCATTGGAGAAATAGGCTCGCTTTGTCGGCGGCGGGGCGTCCTGTTCCATACGGACGCCGTGCAGGCGGCGGCCCAGCTGGATATCGACGTCAAGGCCCTGAACATCGATATGCTGTCCCTGTCCGCGCACAAGATGTACGGCCCCAAGGGCGTGGGGGCATTCTACCTGCGCAGGGGGCTGCGGCTCGAGAACTTTGTCCATGGTGGCGGCCAGGAGAAGGGGCTACGTGCCAGCACGGAGAACCTGGCGGGCATCGTGGGGCTCGGTGTTGCCATCGAGAGGCTGAAAGCGCACCTGCCCAAGGAAAAGGCGCGCCTCTGCGCCCTTCGAGACCGGCTGATCGATGGCGTTCTGAGTAAGATCCCCGACACCAAACTGAATGGAGCCCGGGGTGACGAGCGGCTGCCCAACAACACGAACTTCAGCTTCATTGGCATAGAGGGGGAGACCCTCCTGTTGGACCTGGACTCGAAGGGAATATCGGCCTCCACGGGCAGCGCCTGTTCCTCGGCATCACTCGAGCCCTCCCACGTGCTTCTGGCTTTGGGGCTGTCCCATGAGATGGCGCATGGTTCCCTCCGTATGACGCTGGGGCGTGGTACTACCGGCGAGCAGGTAGATTATGTCCTGAACGTGCTTCCGGAGATTGTAGCCCGGCGGCGGTCCATGTCGCCGCTTTGGGAGGACTTCCTGAAGCGCCGCGGCGAAAAGTAGCAGTGGTTCGTCTCCCCGCCGATAAAAAACGGGGAGGCGTGCTCGACGAAAGAGACATGTCCTGGGGGTAGACGAAATGGCACTGAATTACAGCGAGAAGGTCATGGAGCATTTCAGCAATCCGCGCAACGTGGGGGAGATAGAGAATGCCGATGGGGTCGGCGAGGCCGGAAACCCCAGGTGTGGGGATATAATGAAGATATATCTGAAGGTCAAGGACAACGTCATCGAGGACGTCAAGTTCAAGACCTTCGGATGTGCGTCGGCTATCGCGTCGTCAAGCATGGCGACGGAGCTCATAAAGGGGAAGACGATCGACGAGGCCTGGAACCTGACGAACAGCGCCGTCGCCGAAGCGCTAGACGGCCTGCCGCCCATCAAGATGCACTGTTCCGTTCTGGCGGAGGAGGCCATTCATACGGCACTCAACGACTATCGCGCCAAGCATGGGATGGAGGTCATCCCCATGAAGCACTACGACCATGATCACGATCATGCCGCGATGTGAGGTATAATAAATCGTTCATTTGTTTCGTAGCTCTGTTCCAAACGAAAACCTTGTGTTTTTCCCGCAAGCTCTCCGATAGGTGGTGAACCTGTGTATAGTTTCTGCGGATTGAATCCTTTTGAGCATGGCTCAGCTTCAACTGAGGAGGGCGAGAGAATGAAACCAATCTCCACAATCATCATTGACTTCATTGATACTACGATGTCTATTAAAAACCTGAAAGTCTACTTTTCCGATCATGGAAAGATTCTTGTCTTGGATGAAGAGTTCGATACGCTTTTCAAGTTCGACCTCCTTTTTTCAGACACCGATTTTTCCTGCCAGATTTTGGTGAGAAACAATGGAGGACTTACTTTGAAGCATTCCTTCAACATCCCCTGGACGGATGGTAAGGCTATTCGTAACTTCATGAAGCAGGTCGAGGGGCTTTATAACTCACTTTACGAGGATAAAACATAAGCAGCAAAAGGCTTTAAGCGTTTTTTGTCCTCCCCAAAAACAGGACGGCAGCTTGAATTAAAGAAGAAGGGCTAAATTGGCCGTCTCTCCCGCTTCCGGCGGAAGCTCTCGGATGCCGCTGTGGCTCTTTCAGAAAGTGGGACGTTTTTTGTTGACAAGATCGGGTCTGGCGTATAAAATACTGCTCGTTGTTGCAACGGGGCTGTAGCGCAGCTGGGAGCGCGCTTCCCTCGCACGGAAGAGGTCGGGAGTTCGAATCTCCTCAGCTCCACCATTATTTTTCGGGGCGTGGCGCAGTCTGGTCAGCGCACCTGCTTTGGGAGCAGGGGGTCGAAGGTTCAAATCCTTTCGCCCCGACCAGCGCGGACCTAAAGTGTGTCGACGCGGGAATAGCTCAGTTGGCTAGAGCGATGGCCTTCCAAGCCGTAGGTCGCGGGTTCGAATCCCGTTTCCCGCTCCATTACGAACGAGACGCGCTTGTAGCTCAGCTGGATAGAGCAACGGCCTTCTAAGCCGTAGGTCGCGGGTTCGAATCCTGCCGGGCGCGCCA
>CAJPSE010000178.1 GCA_905373185.1 uncultured Fretibacterium sp. | reverse complement strand
GGGACATCCTGGAGCCGGAGGGCAGCGCGGCGTCCATCGGGTCAGGGGCCGGTTATGCCCTGGCCGCGGCACGGGCGTTCTGCGAGGGGACGGACTGGCCTCCCGAGCGCATCGCCAGGCGGGCCATCGAGCTGGCCTCGGAGATCTGTATCTACACGGACAACGTGGTGACGCTGGAGGTGCTGGAATGACGCCCCATTTGGACTCCGCCCTGACGCCCTCCCGGGTGATCGAGTATCTGGACCGCTATATCGTGGGTCAGGAGAAGGCCAAGCGCGCCGTGGCGGTGGCGCTTCGCAACCGCCTGCGCCGCAGGATGCTCCCGCCCGAGATGGCGCGCGAGGTCATGCCCAAGAACATCCTGATGGTGGGGCCGACGGGCGTGGGAAAGACCGAGATTGCCCGGCGCCTGGCGACGCTGGTTCATGCGCCCTTCATCAAGGTTGAGGCCACGAAGTTCACGGAGGTGGGGTATGTGGGACGGGACGTGGAGTCCATGATCCGCGACCTCGTCGAGTTCGCTGTGACCATGGTACGCAGGCGGATGCTGGAGGACGTCCAGGGTCCCGCTCTGGAGCGGGCGGAGCAGCGTCTGGTCGATGTCCTGCTGCCCAGGAGCGAAAAGAAATTCTCCGTCCCCGATTTCATGAAGGTGTTTGGGGCCGGGGCCGGGGCGGCCGATGCGGAGGAGGAACGTCCCTCCGAGGAGGAGCACGGACAGGAGACGACTCGGGCCAAGCTCCTGGCGATGCTGCGGGATGGGCGGCTGAACGACCGCGAGGTCGACGTCGAGGTCTCGGACAACTCGGCGGCCATTCCCGTCCTGGGCGGCGCCGGTATGGACTCCATGGGCATCAGCCTGAACGAGATGCTCAGCGGGATCCTGCCCAAGAGGTCGAAGAAGCGCCGAATGAAGGTGGGGGAGGCCCTGAGGGCCTTCCAGGGCGAGGAGGCCGAGAAGCTGATAGACTCGGACGCCCTGGCGCAGGAGGCGCTGGAGAAGGTCCAGGAGGACGGCATCGTCTTTCTGGACGAGCTGGACAAGGTCGTCGCCAGGGGAGGGGCCGGCGGCCCCGACGTGAGCCGCGAGGGGGTGCAGCGGGACCTCCTCCCGATCGTGGAGGGGTCGGTCGTCCAGACCCGCTACGGACCGGTCCGGACGGACCACATCCTCTTCATCGCCGCTGGGGCCTTCAGCGGCGTAAAACCGTCCGACCTGATCCCCGAGCTCCAGGGGCGCTTCCCCATCCGCGTCGAGCTCCAGCCCCTGTCCTGGGAGAACCTCCAGCAGATCCTGACGGAGCCGGAGAACAGCCTTCTGAAGCAGTACAGCGCCCTGATCGCCACCGAGGGGACGGAGCTGCGTTTCACGGAGGAGGCTACCCGCGAGATCGCGGAGCTGGCCAGCCGCATGAACGCGGAGATGGAGGACATCGGGGCGCGTCGGCTGCACACGATGCTGGAGCAGCTGCTCGAGGAGATCAGCTTCAGCGTCTGCGATGCGCCGACGGAGCGAATCGAGATAGACGCGGACATGGTCCGGGAACGGCTGAACGGGCTGGTCGAGGACAGGGATCTCCGCCGCTACCTTCTTTAACCCCTTCGAAATCTGCGGGGGGATCGTGGCAAGGTACCTAAGAAACTTTGACATTTTATTGGATATAGTTTCTATTGTATTGAATTATTCTGCGGCCTTTGTTATTATATCCTAAATTTGTCGAATATGGTTCCGACTTCCTTGGCGATGTTCGGCAGTCATTCGTTGGGGTTTGGGAGAATTTGGAAGTGGGATTGTCTCAACAAGAAGATCGCCCGTTGGCAAGGGACAGGGCAATCGAAAGGTTTCAAGGAGGGCTTCGATCAATGGAAAAAAAGGCTGAGAAAACCCGTGGCTCCAGGAAAACGGGCGTGAAGGCGAGGGCTACCGTCACGTTGGATGACGGCAGGGGAAATCTGCTGAACGCGAAGGCTTTGGGCATAACGGACTCCGACGCCGTCGAGGTGGCGCTGGGGGACCTTCTGGAGAAGACCCGGCAGGTGGGGCGCGCTCTGCAGAACCGCCGCGAGGGGGATCCTCTGGATTACGCCAAGTTGGCCAAGCTGCTCTCGGAGTTTTCGACGGCCAATGTCTACATTGTGGATCAGCCGGGAAACCTTCTGGGATATACCTGGCTTCCCGAGTACGAGTCCCGGACGCTTCTGGAGAGCCTGAAGGAGGGGGCGATGCCGGCGGGCCTGGCCGACAAGATGAATCGTTATCGGGAGTCCGTTATCTGCGACGAGGACGCGTTCCTCTTCGACGATCCCAGCACGGGGAGGAGGCCGGAGAAACACCTGATGTACGTTCCCATCTACGGCGCCGCGGCGGAACGGCTGGGGACGGTCCTCCTGGTCCGTTTCCATGCGCCCTTCATGGTCCGGGACGTGCTGCTGGCGGAGTACCTGGGGTCGCTCGTCGGCATCGAGATGCTCAACGATCGGAACCGCACCATCGAGGAGCACTCCCGCGACCGCATTGCCGTCCAGATGGCGATGCGCGCCCTCTCCTACTCGGAGATAGAGTCCATGAAGCACATCATCGCGGAGCTCGGGGGGCAGGAGGGGGTTGCCGTGGCCAGCAAGGTCGCAGATCGGGTCGGTGTGACCCGCAGCGTCATCGTCAATGCCCTGCGCAAGCTGGAGAGCGCTGGACTTATCGAGAGCCGCAGCCTGGGGATGAAGGGCACCTACATCAGGGTGCTCAGTCCTCTTTTCGTGGAGGAACTGGGGGTGGCCTCCTCCACTCGCGTCGCCTATTGACGCGCAGGCTTGCGGACGGATGGAGTGGGAGGGGAAAACGTATTCGTCCTTCGCTCCACAGGCCTCTCGCTGTAGTATAATTCTGGAGGGGAGGAGTGAGGACCATGTTGGGCGAATTCACATGGAACGTTCTGGAGAAGGATATGGAGGGCCTGGCACAGCGCTTCAAAGCTGTGTCGAGAAACGTCGCCAACGCGGATACCCCGGGTTACGCCCGGCGCAACGTCTCCTTCGAGGATCAGCTTCGGGATGTCCTTCAATCGGGGAGAAGGCTGCGCATGACCGTTACGGATCCCGCCCATATCCCCACGCGTCCCCTCCTGGTGTCGGACGTGAAGCCCGTGGAGCTGAAGATACGCGATGAGGTGTACCGGCTGGACGGCAACAACGTCGACCCGGAGCGGGAGATGGCGATCATGTCGGAGACGCGCATGATGTATAACGCCATGAACCGTCTGGCGGCTAAAAAGCTCGCCGTTTACCGCTCCGTCATAGCAGGACGGTAGCTTTTGCGGTACTGAGGAGAGAGCTCGGAGTATGAGAATATTCGAGAGTATGGAGGTCGCGGGCAGTGCGCTGACGGCCCATCGTCTCTGGATGGACACGATATCCTCCAACCTGGCGAACATCAACACCACCCGTACCCTTGCGGGAGGCCCCTACAAGCGCAGGGTGCCGGTCTTCGCCGAGATGCTGGACAAGACGATCGGTGGCTACCGGGATATCGGGGGGGTTCGCGTCACGGAGATCACGGAGGACAAGACCCCGCCTCGCCTGGTCTACCAGCCGGAGCATCCGGACGCCAACGCCGACGGGTATGTGGCCTTTCCGAACGTCAACCTGGTTCGGGAGATGACGGATATGCTTGTGGCGAGCCGCGCCTACGAGGCGAACCTTTCCGTGGCCACCAGCGCCCGTGACATGTGGAACAGCGCCCTGGAGGTCCTGCGCGGCTGAGCACGTGAGGTGTTTTTTGTTTTTTGGTCCACTGACGATGATTCCGACGGATTTTTTCCGTCGGTTTTTTG
>CAJPSE010000177.1 GCA_905373185.1 uncultured Fretibacterium sp. | reverse complement strand
CTCCAGGACGAAGCTCACGTCGGGGCGGCAGATCGCGTACTCCCGCATCAGAAGGGCGGCCCGGCGCAGTTCGCCCGCGGCGCTCTTCAGGAACTTTCGGCGCGCCGGCAGGTTTCCAAAGAGCTCGTCCACCTGTACACGCGTGCCCGCGGTGCAGTTCACGGCCGTATGCTCCGACACGCGCCCCTCCGAGGCGCGGATCAGCCCGCCCGTCCCGTCCGTTCCATCCTCGGGGCGAGAGCGGATCTCGACCGTAGCGACGGCCGTCAGGCTGGCCAGCGCCTCTCCGCGATACCCCAGCGTACGGATGGCCTCCAGGTCCTCGATCCCCCCGATTTTGCTCGTCGCATGGGGGGTCAGGGCCAGGGGAAGGTCGTCGAGGGCGATGCCGCACCCGTCGTCCTCGACGACGATGCGCAGCCGCCCTCCATCCCACAGGCGCACTCGGATGCGGCGCGCACCGGCATCCAGCGCGTTCTCCACCATCTCCTTGACCGCCGAGGCGGGACGCTCCACTACCTCGCCCGCCGCGATGCGCGCCCATACGCTCTCCGGAAGCTCCCTAATCCGTGGCGCCATTTCTTCGTACTCTTTCCCAAATCAATCTCTTTCGCTCCTCAGGCATCCCGAGTCAAAGCTGAAGGCCTATTTTTTCGGCAATTTTTTTCGCCAGCAGATCGAAGTCCCTTCTGGAATCGTGAACGGCATTCGCATGACTGCCTATGGCGCCATCGGCGGAAGTGAGGTTGAAAATGGGTTTACGGCACTCCTGAGCCATAGGGACCAAACTGCGGTAGTGTTTTATAGTCGCCAGGCAATAAGGGTCCTCTTCCTGTCGAAGTCCAGGTATATCCTCTTCACCCAGCACATGTTTTCGATAGCTCCCCGGAATGCGCTGTACCCATTTGTCGTAGGCCTGGACGGGACGCTCCAGCCTCACGCCATGTTGCTGGCAGAGATAGCCGATGGGCTGCATTTTTCCGTCAGGCAGCTGAAAATCCGGATAACGACGAGCTTCTTCGCTTTCCTTCCAGTTATCCAAACGTTTTTTCCAAAGGCTTTTCCAGGAACGCAAAGCAGGACCCAAGTTGCCCAGGCCCTGCAATGAAAACAAATCTGCTCCCAGGGGAATGGCCACATAGTCCGTCGCCAACAAGGCCGAGCGGTTGATCGCGCCGAGATTCGGGCCGATATCGACCAAAACCAGATCGGCCTGGACCGTTCGGGCAGCCATCTGCATGACCTGCCAGAAGGAGCTGAGAATTCGCATCGGACGATAGAGATTGTGATCCCCCATGCTGTTGGGCCATTCCGTGGACAGGACTTCTTCATAACGGGAAAGGCGCACGTCACCGGGCAGCAGATAGAGATCGGCCGCGATCTTTCTGAGATGTGGCTCTGCGATGTCACCGATGCCCGCCAGAGGTTCGACACACCGATACACCGTCGAGCCCGTTTTTTCCTCCTCCGTTTTTTCCTCCTGCCAGATCGCCTCGATCTCCTCCTCCATCAGGAACGCCGCGGTCAGATTGGCCTGAGGATCGAGATCAGCAGCCACGATCCTCTTTCGCAGGCTGGCAAACATCCATGCCAAGTGGTAGACAAGGGAGGTTTTGCCCACGCCGCCTTTATTGTTGAAGAATGTGAGCACAGGTGAAATCATGCTTTCCTCCTCAGTGTGCATACGACCGCGCTCCGGCTCGTTTCAAACTCCGGAGGAGGATTGCCGTTCCTCTCCGCCTCTCTCCGAGCTGTGGGGATCCCCCTTCCGAAGGCCTGGATGAAACCGAACGTTTTGAGCACATCGGCGATATTCGGATTGCGATAATCCGTGATTCCCGGCCTTCCGAAATTCTCGGAGGTAACATTGCCATAGGGTCCTCCCGGGCTGTGAATCTCTATGCGATCATCGAACCAGTACACTCGCACAGGTGCGTTGGTGCTCTCGTAGGTGCGGTGCAGAACGGCATTATACAAAATTTGCTGTATCGTCACCGGGGGATACGGCATGCCGATCCGGTGTGTCGGGGCCGATACGATGTCCACGGAAATACGATTGTGGGCTCTCAGCTTCTCCTCGGCGCGGCGAAGCATCTCAACAAACGCCCCTCCAATTTTTTCCTCATCGGCTACGGGATCCGCCAATTCGACACCGTCGATTCGCAAAAACTGGATGCAGGCCCCCGGCAAAAAATCCTGGGGACTTTTTCCGAGGGCAAGCAAGCCCAGCACTGTCGGAGTCGTGTTCTCGGGGGAGACGATCATCCTGCAGGACGCCAACCGTTCCTCATACGTTCGATTGTTCTCCTCCAGTACGTCTGGAGCGAAGGCCGACGGCAGATATTCGTTTTCGAAAATTGACCGGGACAGATCCTCAACTTTGGCCGAGGGTATGGGATAGATGTCGAAAGGAAGGTTTTTGCAGCGTCTTCTCTCGATCAGGAGCCGTTCCTCCTGCTCGTTGGCAATGGCACGACGAGGCCCCGTGCGAATCCAGATTCTTCCATCATACTTCACGGGTGGCATATCGGAAGGCATGACCGTTACGACAGCCAGCTCCGCTCCCCCCAAGACACGCCTTTCCACAGAAAGCACGGGCAGAGGCAGGATATTTCCATCCGTTTTGATGTCCGCCAGGGCAAGCAAAAGCCGATCGGTCACCTGTAACCCCGAAGGCTCCCCATTATCCTTCGCCCCAATAAAAAGGACTCCGGGCTCATTATGGTTCGGCAAATCGTTGGCAAACGCACAGACAGCCTGACGTGCCTTCCTGGTCACATCCCCATTGAAGGATTCTTTACGTTCGACCCTGTCGGACTCCAGAGATTTCAGCAACTGCAAAAGTTCTTCATCCGAGTATCGTTTCATCACAGCACCTTCGACCAAATGAAAACGGTCCTTTTCAATGTATCGCACCACCGTGCAAAACTCGGTATTTCCCCGATCCGTTGGCATATAGCGTATAGATTTGCTTTTATGCTTCCATCCTAATCCGCGGCGCCATCCCGTGCCCTCATGCTCTTCTCCTTCATGCTGTACAGCACCTCCATCGCGCGCATCGGCGTGAGGTTGTCGAGGTCCAACTCCGCCAGCTCCTCCACGACCGCGTCCGTCTCGGGTGAAAAGAGCAGGAGCTGACGCCTCAGCGCGTTCTGGGGCAGGGGCTCGGGGATGGAGGAACGCTCGAATCCCTCCCGCTCGAAGAGCTCCAGCAGCTCGAAGGCCCGTCTCAGCACGGGCTTGGGCAGCCCCGCGAGGCGCGCCACCTCAATGCCGTAGGAGCGGTCCGCCGGACGCGGCACCACCTGGTGCAGAAACACGATGCCCTCCGCGCCCTCGGCCACCGCCATGCTGCAGTTGCGCACGCCGTCCAGCCGCTCCTCCAGACAGGTCAGCTCGTGGCAGTGCGTGGCGAACAGCACCCGCGGGGCCGCGCCGCAGCCGCCGTGCAGGTACTCCAGGACCGCCCAGGCGATGCTCATCCCGTCCCATGTGGCCGTCCCACGCCCCACCTCGTCCAGGATCACCAGGCTGCGGTCGGTGACGTTGTTCAGGATGCCCGCCGTCTCCAGCATCTCCACCATGAAGGTGCTGTTCCCCCGGACCAGGTCGTCGTGGGCCCCGATGCGCGTGAAGACGCGGTCCACCAGGCCGAAGGACGCGCTCTCGGCCGGGACCCACAGGCCCGCCTGGGCCATGACCGCAAGCAGGGCCGCCATGCGCAGCCAGGTGGACTTGCCCGCCATGTTGGGACCCGTCAGGATGACGATGCGCGCCGCATCCCCGCCCAGGTGGCGCGGGAGCGCGGCTACGTCCGGCCGACGGTGGACGACTCCAT
>CAJPSE010000176.1 GCA_905373185.1 uncultured Fretibacterium sp. | reverse complement strand
CGGAGATGGAGCGTCTGGTGGAGCAGGACGCGGGGATCGGGCAGCTGAGGAGGGGAGAGCAATCCTTTTTTCGGATGCCGGGGAACCTGGCGTCGTACCGTATGCGGGAGCGTGCAGAGACGGACTATCGCAACGCGTTCAAGTACGCGGAGGCCAAGGGGCGTGCCGAAGGCGAGGCCAGAGGTGAAGCCAGAGGTGAAGCCAGAGGCAGGACCGAGGGTAGGGTTGAGACCGCACGGAACCTGCTTCAAATGGGGTTTGAACTTGATAAGATCTCTCAAGCGACCCAGTTGTCTCTCGATGAGCTCAAAGGGCTGATGGCCGAGGACTGACTCGGGAGCAGATGGCTGAGATGGAGCGTCTGGTGGAGCAGGACGCGGGGATCGGGCAGCTGAGGAGGGGAGAGCAATCCTTTTTTCGGATGCCGGGGAACCTGGCGTCGTACCGTATGCGGGAGCGTGCAGAGACGGACTATCGCAACGCGTTCAAATACGCGGAGGCCAAGGGGCGTGCCGAGGGTGGCCTGGAGATACTTTTTTCCCTTGTTCGGGACGGCCTTTTATCGGTGGAGAAGGCCTCTGCGCGGGTCGGCCTGACGAGGGACGACTTTGCGGCGCGAATGGGACGGCGCGACAGCGGACACCCGCCTGCCGATGACGGCTCTTAGTCGGTTCAGGGTGCTGAATACGGGCCCAACCACGAAAGCGGAGGACAAGGCCCGGGCCGCCGGGCAGGGCTGGAGCTAAAATTATTTACAAACAGGTGAAAAATGCTATAATAAAAAACTCCAAAGGAGATGATGAAGAGTATGCCCAATAAAGTTGTAGCCCAAAACCGCAAGGCACGGCACGATTATTTCATCATCGACTCTTTGGAGTGCGGCATCGTTCTGACGGGTACCGAGATCAAGAGCGTCAGGGCGGGTAACCTAAACCTGAAGGACTCTTACGCCTCGATTGAGAGGGGCGAGCTGTGGCTTATGGGTATGCACGTCTCGCCTTACGAGAAGGGAAGCTATTACAACCACGAGCCGGAGCGGGACCGCAAGCTGCTGGTCAGTCGGCAGGAGCTTGTTCGTCTGGGAAGCAAGGTGCGAGAGAAGGGGCTGACTCTGGTTCCCCTTTCGGTCTACATAAAGGACGGGCGCAGGGCGAAGGTGGAGCTTGCCCTGGCGAAGGGAAAGACCTCCTACGATAAGCGCGACGCCCTGGCGGACCGGGACGCCAAGCGCGATATGGCCCGTGCGGTCCGGCACCGGGGACGCTACGAGGAATGAGCTTTCACCGATAAGCAGGCGGCCGCCTTCCACGGGGCATCTGGAGCCCCGTGAGGCGTGCCGATCGCTTACGTCGATGCGAAGCTCCGTAGCTTCGCATCGACGCAATGAGGCGATAACATTTTTCTCTGGCTGGTCGTCTGCTTAGGGGGGGCTAGGGCTCGGAAAAGGTGAATTCCCCTCGAAGAGGGGAAGAGAGGTTCCCCTGGGGGACCGTAGGTTTCGAAACCCGCGCAGAGGCCTATAGAAGTTCAAGGTGTTTCAGATTTTTGAAAAGCGCTTTTTGAGGGGGCGACAGGTTTCGGACCATAGGTTTCGAAGCGCAACGCACATGTATCGGGTGGAACAAAGTTGATTCAGCAGCAAATGCCGGGGGCGCTAGGGCTTCGACGGCACGCGGAGGATCTGGAGGAGCAGGCCGAGTTACGTCCGTAATCCTCGTTAAACATTCGGGCAAGACGATAAACGTCGACAATAATTACGCACTGGCGGCTTAAGCCTGCCACGTCGAAGGATGGGTTCCTCTGCCGGCCCGCCGGAGACGTCATTTCAGGCGGATGCTCCGCTTCGCGTCGGACCTTGCCGAAGTGGAAAAGATCAGAGGTCTTGGAAAGAGAAGGGCCGTTTTCTGCCGCTTCTCGGACGACAATTAAAAGAAAACTAAGCCTGTAGCGCCGCCACGGTCGGCCCATGTCGGACGGGGGTTCGATTCCCCCCGCCTCCACCATTACCTTTTTCAGGGATGTCCAATATCGTCCAAAAAGCCCGCTGTCAAGTGGGTTTTTCTTTTGCCTTCACTCCATGAAAGTCCACCCTGATATGCTACAATCCAGACACAAACGGCCCACAATTTGGCCCACAGGCCACAGAGGCCCCTACTTTGTGGGCCACTTCGTATTTGAGGGCTCCTCATACATCTCGGAGCAAAAGAAAAAGCTCCCGTTGGTTTATATGACCAAAGATGGGTTTACCTTCCTCGTCATGGGGTATCGGGGGAAAAGGGCTGCGGCGTTCAAGGAGACCTACATCCAGCGCTTCAATGACATGGAGTGTTTTATCCGGAACACGCTGGCAGCACGGGTGGAGTTCCCGGCGTTCACGGATGCCGTGATGAACGCCTACGAGGAGCCGAAATTTTATCACTTCTCCAACGAGGCGGACATGATCAACAGGATCGTCCTCGGTATGTCGGCAAAGAAGTTTCGGGAGTTGCACGGGCTGGAGAAGGGCGTGAGTATCCGCCCCTACTTGAGTAATGCCGAGGCCGAGGCGGTACTGGCACTCCAGCGAGCGGATATCGGACTGCTGGAGGTGATCCCCGAGTTCAAGCGACGGCGTGATGTCCTGGCCGGGATGTACACACGCCGAATGTTGGCGGCGTAAGGCATAGCGCTGGGGTACCCTGGGCAGACCCCGGGCTGACCCCGGGGGTACCCTGGCTCCATGGCCGGAGGGATGTCGGTTTTTTCTACCTCCCCCGGCCTGGTGGAACATGGCCCGTTTTGAGCCGGGCCGCCCGGGAGATGGGGTAAGGTTCGTTTACCTCATCCCTGGGGCTCCCCTCCTGTGGTTACGGGGCCACGCCTGAAAGTGGGGCCAAGGGGAGCTGACTTCAGAATTTCTGAGGTCAGGTGATCAGGAAAGGGTACCCCTGAACGC
The DNA here is from genome assembly GCA_905373185.1 of uncultured Fretibacterium sp. GTDB lineage: Bacteria > Synergistota > Synergistia > Synergistales > Aminobacteriaceae > CAJPSE01. The sequence goes on along the minus strand of CAJPSE010000176.1, from coordinate 961 downwards.
CGTTCCCTGCCCGTCCCCTGGAGCATCCGCGCCCCCTCTGCCGTCTGACGCGCAGTCCCCCACAGCCCCGCGTAGAGCTACGGAGAGGCACGTCAGGAGCCCCGGAGGTAATCTGATACCTTCTGATACCTCCGGGAGCTCCGATGATGCTGAGAGGCCTTCCTGTGCGTGCCTCAGGAGCAAATCGGCGAAATGCGGGGGCAGGGGGAACCATCCTCCCGTGTTCGTACGGCGTACGTACAGCAGGCGTACTCGTTTCGTACGACGTACGTACGTTGTACGCTTATCCCCCGGATAGGGGTATCTCCAGGGTCACACGGAGCAGAAATACCCTATCGATACTCTATGTCTCCCTGGCCAAAGTGGCTCAAAAGCTATAATAATCAGAGTAAGTCAGAGTGTGTATAAGGGGCTGTGCTTTCGGAAGATGAGGGAGAGGCAACGACCCAGGGCCAAGGGGGTGAATCCGCTTCACCCCCATACCGAGGGGAGCACCGTCAGAAATTCTTACGGTACCTCCAGGAGGTTTTCCATAAATTTGGGGAAAACCTCCCCCCATATAGCGTAAGCCCTGATAGTCCCCAGGGTTTTTAACGGGACCGTTAAAAGCCTTGCTTCAGGAATTTGCGAAGCGAGCCCAGAAAAGGCACGGTCGAGCCCGGTAATTTCTGGAGCGCCGTCCGGGTCATGCTTGAGGACGAGGAGTGGAGCAAGCTCTCCAACTGCCAGATTGCCGCCAAATGCCGTGTTGACGAGACCTTAGTCAGGAAAATGCGCCCTCAAATTTGTATAGACAATACGGTTAAACCGCAATCCGCCGAATTAGCTACCCAAAAAACGCCCCGTCAAAGCTGGGCCGAGACCATCCAGGAAGTCATCCAGCAGGAACAGGAGAAGGCGGAGCGCCGCCTTGCCGAGGAGCGCGCCGGGATGGAGGAGACCATCCGGGAGCGTGGTTGGA
>CAJPSE010000175.1 GCA_905373185.1 uncultured Fretibacterium sp. | reverse complement strand
ACTCTCAATGCTTTTCAAATAGTAACGAAGATAGCCGTTGATGTTCCGTGTCATTCAAAAGGACACCTCTATTTTTGCTTTTGGATTATGCGGACCGTTCCCCAGCGTCCTCTTGCGACAGCTCGGGCAACCTCTCACCAGTCGGCAGAATCCCCCTTAACTGGCGCTCCAAAAATGCGTATGTCTCAGGGGTTGGTGGAAGCTCCAAGCGCATTTCCCCTATCTGGAACACCACAGGGGCGTCACTCCCACCCACAGGCGGCACAACATTTTTCCCCTCAGACTTCTCAGTTTCACCAGTTTCACAAAAAAAATAAGCGACAGGAACCCCCAGAGTCTGAGCAATTTGGGAAATCACTTCAACATCAGGGGTTGCACGTTGATTCTCCCAGCGCCAGACCGTATTAGTTTGAACACCAACAGCCTCCGCTAAAGCAGCTTGGCTTAATCTAAGGGCTTCGCGAGCCCGCTTAATCCTCTCTCCCACATTCATTGTCAATCACCGCACACACTCTACAATTCCGTAGGCAGAAAGTCTATTGTCATGCCAGATGATTCTAACCTACAGAAAAGTTGTTTTATTATTGACATCTACTATTATGTAGGCATATAATAATTTGAGACAGGAGGTGAAGTCTCGTGAAATGGCTAAAATATTTTCGAGAAAAAGAAGGGTATTCCCAAAGAATCCTTGCGGATAAGGTAGGAGTTCAGGAGAATACCTTATGGCGATGGGAAAACGAAAAATCTACTCCATCAGTAGATATTGCTGAGCGTATCGCCAATATTCTCGGTGTCGAAACATCAGAGCTGCTGAACGGGCCGGCGGAGGAGACACGGGAGTTCACCTTGATTTACGACAGAGAGGGGGATTTGAGAATGGAGGTCCTGAACATGGCGGCAAACGCGCCGGAGCAGCGCGTGATGTCCGTCTCGCCGCAGCGCATCGCCGCGATGGTCAACATCAAGACCGCGAACCTGGATCGCGAGGAGGCGAAAAAAATGATGCTGGACGAAATGGCCGCGCGGTTCGACGAGGCCTGGGCGCAGCAGGAGAAGTGGAAGGGGGCGGGGGCGTGAGGAGCAGCCCCCAGCAACTCGACAACTGAATAGAAGACAGGTGATCACATGCTCGAAGATTGGGTTTGCGTACGCAGTTTTGTTCCCTTTTGGCTGCTGTCATAGGGTTTATGCTGGGGAAGCTCAGCAAAAACGTGCAGCGACAAAAGCGAGTATCCCAGAATAGATCGGGGCAATTATTCCAAGCATTTCGCGATCCTTGAAGTAAATAACAAGACAGACAGCAAGAGCCCCGCCAACAGAAGAAGCTACCAAGGCAATGGCTTTCGCCCAAGTCAAAATCAAGTCCTTGCGCCCTGTGGTTCTCTCTACATGAGCGCATTGAATTTTCAGTACTTCCGGATTGCTGGAGAACTGGATCCCGGTTTCTATACGACTGTTATTGTCAGCCATGATAAGGCTCCTCATAAATGACCACGGTATACAGCCATATGGTCGCAGGCGTGATATCGGAGCTAGCGGAGCTGGCGGACAACTGAAAGCTGTAGTGCTTGTCATCTTTCCCGTAGAAGGGGATTGGGTTGGTGATGATTCTTGGAAGGTTGAAATTTCCCAGCGCGTATACTAACGCATCATCACTAGGCGCAGGCGGCTTTTTTGCCACAATGTATGGGTCCTTCTTGTTCGGGTTGAATTCCTGTTCAAAAATGATTGAAAAGTCGCCTTTTCCTTCCGGGCGAAAATGGAAAGCAAAAGATTCTCCAAACCTTACATTGAACTGGTGGGAAGCAACAAGTTTTTTGTTCCCGATGGTGATTGTGGTCTCGAACAATGAAAACTCTCCCTTCGTCAGGAATTTGGAAGGGGTTCAGACAACCAAGGTCAAAATCCTTCCTGAGACTATTGTACCGCGGGGGAGGCAAGGAAGGGGTGAGGGCGAATGAAGCGAAAGACCAACGCGGAGAGGACCAAGGAGACCGTAGCCCCGGTGACGCCGCGGCTGCTGGCCGAGGAGCAGGCAGCCCTGTACCTGAACCTCTCCGATCGGACGCTGCGAAAACTCCGGGCCGTCACGCCGCTGCGCTACACCGAGGAGACGTTCAGGGCCGCACTGGCAAAGGGCGGGCTGGCCCCTATCCCCTACCTGAAGATCGGCGGAGCGGTGCGGTACGACATCCGGATGCTGGACGCCTGGATCGAGCGGCAGCAGGTCGTGGGGCGGCTGCCGGAGGAGGAGGGTGCGTGATGGAGCGGTGGACGTGGGCGTTTATTCTGCAGCAGGTATTCATGGGGCAGGCATGGTGTTTCGCCGTCTGGGCGGTCTGGAGGGAAGTCCGGGAAATTTTTGCAGAGAAGGCCGCCCTCGCGGACGGCCTCGAAAAAGAAAAAACAGAGCGGTGATGGGGGTGACAGCCCCCTGCCACTCATTATAGCAGAGGCAGGAGGAGAACAGGATGCGTGAGGTCCTGAGTATGATGCCCGAAGTGAAGGCTCCTCATAACCGGTGCTGCACCTGCGGGGACAAAATCGTGCCGAGGCTGAAGGTCTATATCCTCTACAGCTACGACCCGAGGGCGGGGAAGCTCTCGACGACATTTGCGCACCCGACGTGCGCGAAGCGGGCCGGCCTGGTCCGGGACGACCATGAGATTCCCGGCGACGTGGTGGAGCTGTTCTGGAAATGCTGGGCGAAGAAGGTGGCAGGAAGATGAGAAAGGTCTACATCGCGCACCCGCTGCGTGGGGAACGGCTGGACATCGCGGAGGTGGAGCGGAACATTTCGCACGTCACGGAGATCTGCCGGCGCGCGGCGGAGGAGCATCCGGACGTGCTGCTCCTCTCCCCCATCCACGCGTTCGACTTCGTGTCCCCGCTGGGGCCGCAGGACTGGGTGATGCGGCAGTGCCTGGCGCTGCTGGACGTCGCCGACGAGCTGTGGGTGTTCGGGGACTGGGAGCGCTCGGAAGGGTGCCGCCTGGAGGTGGAGCACGCCCGGGCGACCGGGAAGCTCATCCTCTTCGAGGATGGCAGGGTCGAGGGCGGGGCTTCCGAGCATTGGGGTGAGACCCAATGGCCGAGTTGATTGGGGAAGAAAGGGACCGGCGGGCGGAGAAGGGTTCGCGATGAGCTGGTCGCCGATCGAGGTCGAGGATTCCTTCGTCCGGTGGCTCTGCGACCTGGGGATCCCGCCGGCCGAGGGGGAGCGCCTTACCCTGGACGGGCAGAAGCACCGCTACAGGGTCGTCGGGGATCGCGGCACGACACGAAACGGCGAATACTGCATCTATTGCGACGAACGGCCCGCCGGCTGGGCAAAGAGTTGGAGCGCCAAGCATGGCGTGGAGTACGCCGTGTGGACGTACTACCAGCCCGGCGAGTCGCCCTGGAGCGACGAGGAAAAACGCGAGCATCTGAAGCGCATGGAGGCGCAGCGCGCCGCAGCCGCACGACAAAAGGAGCTGGAGCGGGCGAAGGCGAGCGCGGAGGCGGCGAGAAAATGGGAGGCGGCCACGGAGCCGAGGCCGGAACATCCGTACCTCAAAAAGAAAGGGCTCTCTGGAGCGCACGGGGCGCGCCAGTTGGGGAAGCTCCTGGTGCTGCCGATCTATAATATCTCCGGGGGCTTGATGAACATCCAAACGATCGCACCCGACGGCGAGAAGCGCTTCCATCCGGGGGCGCCCAAAGGGGGCGGGTTCTTCGTGATTCCAGGGCACAGCCCTGGACCGGATAAAAAAACAGGGCAGAGCCCTGTTTCGACAGAAGAGCTTGGTTCGGCGGAGCCAGGGCATAGCCCTGGACCGTATGAAACCCTCGAGGGGGGAGGCCGGGAGGTATTCCTGTGCGAGGGGTTCGCCACCGGGGGCACGGTGCACGAGGCGACGGGCCGGA
>CAJPSE010000174.1 GCA_905373185.1 uncultured Fretibacterium sp. | reverse complement strand
CCCTGGGCAAGCACACCGTCGGCGCGGGCGGCGCTCCTCAGGCCGTCACCTCCGCCCTGACCTTCGAGCCCCTTCAGGCCGCGGGACTGACCTTTACGGACGTGGACCGCTTTGCCCCGGAGCTCCAGAACTCTGAGATCACGATGCCGGCCGGAGCGGGCGACGTGCCCCTGGCCAACATCAAGATGATCGCGGCCCTCGCCGTCATGAAGAAGGCCATCGAAAAGGCCGACATGGATGCCTTCATCAAGAAGCACGGGACGGTGGGCTACGCCCACACGCAGGGACACATCCCCGCGGGCGTTCCCTTCATCGGCCCCGCCTGCGAGGGCATCCGCGCGGGCAAGATGAAGCGCGTCATGATCATTGGAAAGGGAAGCCTTTTCCTGGCACGCCTGACCAACCTGGCCGACGGCGCCTCCTTCCTCATCGAGGCCCCGACCGGCGGTGCGTCCGCGGGCGCCGTCAGCAAGGAGGACGTGAAGTCCCTGATCCTGGAGGCGCTCTCCGAAATCGCCGGAAAGCTGAACTGAGGGGGCGAGACTCATGTCTGACGCAATCAGGAAGGTAGTCGGGTCCGCCCTAGCCGAGATCATCGAATCGGCCAGAAGTGGCGGCCCCAAGGTGAAGGTCGGCCTGATGGCCGCCGGAAGCGAGCTGGGGCCCGAGGAGCTGGCCCGCGGGGCGCGGTTGGCCCGGGAGACCTACGGAAACGTCACGCCCGTGATGATCGGCCCGCGTACCCCTGGATTCGAGGAACTGGAGTGGATAGAGACCCCGGACTGCGAGGCGGACGTCGCCTCGACCCTGGAGGCCGCGCTCAAGGACGGCCGCATCGCCGGGGCTGTGGCGCTCCACTTCCCCTTTCCGCTGGGCGTGACCACCATCGGACGCGTCATGACGCCCGGCAGGGGCAAGGCCATGATCCTGGCCTCCACCACCGGGACCTCGGCGACGATCCGGGGCGAGGCGATGCTGCGCAACGCGGTCTACGGCATCGCGACGGCGAAGGCCATGGGGATTAAAGACCCGACGGTCGGGATCCTCAACGTGGACACGGCGCAGCCCGTGTTCCGGGCGCTCACCCACCTGAAGGAGAGGGGCTACCCCATCACCTTCGGTGCGTCCGTCCGCAAGGACGGCGGCGCGGTGCTGCGCGGCAACGACATCCTGGTCGGGGCGGTGGACGTGTGCGTGACGGACACGCTGTCTGGCAATGTCCTGATGAAGATGTTCTCGTCCTTCACGACGGGCGGGTCCTACGAGGCCACGGGTTGGGGTTACGGCCCCTCCTGCGGCGAGGGCTGGCGGAACGTCGTCTCCATCATCTCGCGTGCCTCGGGCGCTCCGGTCATCGCGAACGCGCTTGCCTATAACGCGTCGGTCATCGCCGGCGGGTTGCCGGACAAGGTGGCCGCCGAGCTGGCCGCCGCGCGGAAGGCGGGGCTGGACGACGAGATCGCGGCCCTGACGCCCAAGGCGGAGGTCGCGGAGGAGGTCAAGGCTCCCCCTGCGGAACCCACGGACGACGAGGTACATGGCATCGATGTTCTGGAGATCGAGAACGCGGTGAAGTCGCTCTGGAAGGCTGGCATCTACGCCGAGTCCGCCATGGGCTGCACCGGCCCCGTCATCAAGATGCCGGCGAAGCACGTGGAGAAGGCCAAGGGGATCCTCAAGGAAAACGGGTATCTGTAGGTTCCGGAAAGCCATTTCTTTTTTCTTTTCCGTACAAAATCCCCCTCGAGTCCGTCAAGGACCCGAGGGGGATTTTTGCTGACGGCACCTCCCTAAAATTCTAGACTGTTTTCATTTAGGAGGAAATCAAAGACGTTCAGGATCAGGGTTCCCGATTCAGTAAACCTGTGAGATACTGCGTCCTTGGCGATAATGATCTTCTTGAAGGAGTCTGGAATACGAACCAGAGAACCCTCCTCCTGTCTCAATTTCTCACGGTCCGGGATCGCGAATGTTGACTGGATATAGCATCGCTTCGACCCCTTGTTTCAGACAAAATCCACCTCGAGTTGTTTTCTAGCAGCGCTGCCATTCGAGTTTTTTTCCGTGCAGGTCACCAATCCCACATCCACACTGTACCCTCGAATTTTAAGTTCGTTGAATCCGTCATGTTTTCGTGAAATCGGTTTTTTCAGATAGGCGTCCCTCTCGATCTCCATAAGCCCCTCATCCCAGTAAAAATTTCTGCGCGTAAGCACATTTATTTTTATTGGAGCATAACGCACGACATCCGTTCAAACAAGACCTTACTATATCCCTAACTCTCTTCTTGCTCCTCTATTTTGGGACCACTATTGCGGACCACGATATGTCGTCGATTCCCTGCTTTAGTTAATACAACCTCAATCGGCGTTTCCTTAAGTTATAATGTAACCGCAGTGGAAACTAGGAGGATGGGGCATGGCAAAACCTGTGGAGGCCGATGTGGTTTTATCCTGCAGCGAGCGTCTGCCGACGGTCGACGTCTGGCTGGTGATCGACGTTCTTCGTGCGACGACGGTGATCGTCCGATGGTTCGAGCTTGGAGGCCGGGAGCTCTATCCCACGGACTCCCCCGACGCGGCGCGGCGCTTGGCGCACGATCTGGAGCAGGAAGGCCAAAAACCCCTCCTGATGGGAGAGGAAAACGCCATAGCCCCTCAGGGCTTCAACCTCGGAAACTCGCCTCTGGACCTCACGAGGGAGCTTGCCACGGCACACGTGTGCGCCGTCATGGCCACGACCAACGGCACGAAGGCCCTCCTGAGGGCTGCGGAAACGGGGGTTCCGGTTTTCGCCGTCTGCATTCGCAACGCCTTGTCGGCACTCGGCTGTGCTCTGTCGCGGGGGTCCCGAATTGGCCTGCTCTGTTCGGGACGAAAGGGACGTCCCGCCTGGGACGACACCCTCTGCGCCGGCCTTCTGCTCTCCCTCCTGCAGCGGCAGCATCCCGGGCTGAGGCTCGCGGACAGCGCCCGCCTGGCGCTTCTGACCTGGCAATCCTCTCGTAACGACCTCCGGGCGTCCCTCTCTGGGGCAGACCACGCCGTCTTCCTGGACAGGGTCGGATACGGGGCGGACATCGCCTTCGCCTGCATTCCGGACGCCTCCGAGGCCGTTCCCGAGCTGCACGAGTCCCCGGACGGCGATGGAATGCGCGCGGTCCTGCGCCGCGTCCCATCGGACGCCATGGGACCCCGTCTCAGAGCCGCGCCGCCCCTTCCGGAACCGGCACCCGTCGGGCCCCCCCGCACGGAACGGGCTCCAGCGGCTCCAAACCGCTTCGCCTCCCTCCTTCAATATGCAAAAAGCGACGCGGACCACCTCTTCCTGGGTGGAAATAGACACAAGAAATCCGGCAGGACGAGGCTGTAAATTGGTGCCGACGCCTTTACCTTGGCATGCCGGACAATAAAGGTAGGTCTGGATTCGATAGGGTATTGAACTTGACTAAGGGGGACCACGGCAGATGAAGACGCTTTACCTGGACTGTTTCGCGGGGATCGCCGGTGACATGCTTATAGGGGCCCTGCTGGGGCTCCTCCCCAACCCGGAGCGCTTCCGCGCAGAGATGCGCAGGCTGACGCTCCTGCCGGAGGACAGTTACGAGCTCGTCATTGAGAGGGGCATGAGAAACGGCATCGCGGGGACGAACTTCGACGTCCGCACCCATGAACATCATCCGCACCGGGGGCTGCACGAGATCGAGGAGATCGTCGGCGGAAGCACCCTGTCCGACCGCGTCCGGAGGGAGTCCCTCCGGGCTTTTGCGCTGCTTGCGGAGGCCGAGGCCCAGGTCCACGGGACGACGCCCGACAAAATCCACTTTCATGAGGTAGGGGCCGTCGATTCCATCGTCGACATCGTGGGCGCCTTCGTCCTGATGGAGCTTCTGGACTGGCCCCGCGTGCTCTGCTCCCCGCTCAACGTGGGCTCGGGCA
>CAJPSE010000173.1 GCA_905373185.1 uncultured Fretibacterium sp. | reverse complement strand
GGTCGGAAACGCGGGGGCCGGAGGACGGGGTGTCGGCGACAGTCTCGAGGAGGTGCTCTCCGCGGAGCCGGACGGGACCCTTCGCAGGTGGAGGACGGGGGAGTTCTCCTGTTCCTATCGCAGGTGTTCTCTCTCGGAGCCGGGGCGTTTGCTCCTATCCTGTAAAATAGTCCTCGGACTTGCCCCCAGGGGCGAGATCGAGGAGAACATGGAGCGCTTCCGATCCGCCCGGAGGATACAGCCCCATGGCGGCAGGAGCGCGGGGTGCAGCTTCAAGAACCCGGATGGTGAGAGTGCCGGACGTCTTCTGGACCGTTGCGGCTGTAAGGGGATGGCCGTGGGGGACGCCGTTGTGTCCGACAGTCACGCCAACTTTATCCTGAACCGTGGCCGTGCGACGGGGGGGGACGTTCTATCCCTGTTGCGGGCCTGCCGGCGCAGGGTGTTCGAGCGCACGGGGGTCTTGCTCGAGCCGGAGGTCCGGTTTCTGGGATGGCCGTATGCCTGGGATGGGGAGCCTGCGGCGAATATGGGGAACGAAATGGACGAGGGGAATGAAACGGCGCGCCGGGTCTGAACACCTATTCTCGAGCGATGGGTGCCGGTCGCCCCGGCCCTGTCCCCGCAGGGAAATTTTTTCTTGAGGGAGCGGTGTTTTGCGTCGGGTGAAGTTTCTTCTGTTCGTGATGTTCCTCGGCGGACTCTGGCGCCTCTACGAGTACAACGAGTGGATGTCGCTGAAGGGGTGCCGTATCGAGGCCGACAATCAGGCTCTGGAGAAGCGTTTTTGGGAGATTCTTCCGGCGCGGAGCGTGCGTTTCTGGCTCTTCTTCCTCCGGGATGCGAAAGGGGTGGGGGAGTTTTTGGAGCGTGCTCTGCCTGTAACCGTCTCCACCCGCATGGCCGGGCTTGGCCGCTTCGTCACCACGATGAAATGGCTGAAGCCATGGTTGAGGGTGCAGTGGCGCGGCAGGATGTGGTGTATCTCACGGGAGGGCCGCATGTGGGACGCCTCGGACTCGGGCGAATTGCCCGTGGGCCTGGAGGCAAAAGGCCCGGTCTGGTACCTGGCGTCATTGAGCGACGATATGCGGCCTATCTCCTCGGGGGTCTTCTCGTCCCCGGTGTCGATCGATGCCGTCGCCGCGTTTTTACAGGAATATCAAGATTACCCGTGGTTCGGCACCGTGAAGGAGATCGTCCTGGACCGCAGGGCCGGGGCCGAGCTCTACCGTTTGACTCTCGCGAGGGGAAAACAGAAATTTGAGCTCTTGATACAACGGAGTAAATATGGCGGCCAGGAGCTGGGGGCCATGCTGGAGGATATCCTGGAGAAGCTTGCGAGGGAACCCGGCAATCACAGGATTGACGCTACTTATGAGGGGAAGATATTGTTGCGGAATCTACCCGGCGGGCCAAACGAAGGGAGTCTGAAGTAATTGCACAGGGAGACGGATATCTTAGTCGGACTTAGCGTTGGAACCACGAAGGTCACCGTTATCGTGGCGGGAAGGGACCCGCGCTATCAGGATTCCGTCCAGGTGATCGGCGTGGGGTGCTCCCCTTCACGCGGTATCTCAAAGGGCGTTATCGTCAACCTAAACGAGGCTACGGAGTCCGTCTTGAACGCGGTGCGGGACGCTGAGAACATCGTGGGGCAAAAGTTGTCGTCGGCCGTCGTCGCGTTCAACTCCCTGGAGGTGAACAGCGTCATGACGGAGGGCATGGTGGCGCTGGGCGGACGCGAGCCCAGCCGGGTCGAGATCCCGGACTTGGAGCGGGTGATCGAAGCCGCTCAGAGCCGGCTTTCCCTCTCCAAGAATACGCTCTCCGTGCACACGATCCCGGTCCGTTATTTCCTGGATGATCGCTCGGTCGACGAGCCTCTCAACATGACGGGGATGCGCCTCGAGATGGCACTTCAGACCGTTTCCGTCCCAAAGACCTACGTGCAGAACGTCATCACCTGCGTCGAGGATGCGAGGATACATGTGGAGGGCCTAGTTATCAAGCCCCTCGCCTCCTCCTTGGGGGCGCTGACGAACGAGGAGATGCGCATCGGCATCGTATCGTTGTCCATTGGGGGCGGTTCGACGGGCCTCGTCCTCTATCAGGCCGGCCGGCCCTTCAAGATCCAGAGCTTCCCCATCGGCGGGGACCACATCACAAACGACTTGGCCGGGGTGCTTCGGATCTCCCTGAAAAAAGCGGAGGAGCTCAAAAAGCGCCTTTTCACCGAGGATGAGGAGACGCTTCGGCGCGAGGGGATCGACGTCGGCCTGGCCCTTGACGTGATCTGTGCCAGGGTCGAGGAGCTGTTTGAGGATCATGTTCGGGAGGCGCTTCGGGAATATAAGCCTCAGCTCTTCCCCGGAGGGGTCGTCCTGTCTGGAGGCGTTGCCAGGACTCCCGGGATCGCGGAGATGCTCTCCGATATCCTGAAGATGCCGGCCCGCATCGCAAACCCCGGGGAGCTCTACTCCATGCCCCCTGGCCGCGAGGACCCCAGCTATGTCAGCGCGGCGGGGCTTCTGAGGTATCTTCTGTACCGCCGGCGTTACCCGCATCTTTTCATCGAACCGCCGCAGACGGAGCTGCTCCCGTTGCCGAGGGCTGGGGCTAGAGAGCCCGCGGAGATCTATCGAAGTCCGTCGTCAGGGCCGAAATGGAATATGAAAAATATGCTGGAGAAACTGAAGGAGAACCTCAAGGACCTGTTTTAACGGCCGAAGGGGTCCTGAACTATAAATTTTAGAATGATTTATGTTTTTTAACGAGGATGCAAGGGCCGGAACGACACGGGGGTCAGTTGTCGGATTCGAAGATCGGCAGGGAGGACTATCGATGGAGCAGACTCAAATGTTTCAGCTTACCGATTCCATAAAACAGCGGGAGAACATCATCGTCTTCGGGGTAGGCGGCGGTGGCGGCAACGCTTTGAACCACATCATCAACTCCGGTTTGGAGGGAGTGGAGTTCGTCGCGGCCAATACGGACGCCAAGGCGTTGGCCCTGAACAAGGCCCCAAACAAGATCGTGTTGGGGGAGAAACTGACCCGCGGCCTCGGAGCGGGGGCCAACCCCCAGGTGGGGATGGATGCCGCCAAGGAGTCCATGGATCGCATCAAGGAGTATATCGAGGGGGCGGACATGCTTTTCGTCACGGCGGGCATGGGAGGCGGAACGGGGACCGGAGCGGCTCCCGTCATCGCTGACGTCGCCCGTGAGATGGGCATCCTCGTCGTTGCCGTGGTGACCCTTCCCTTCAGCTTCGAGATGCAGAAGCGTTTCCTGACGGCACAGGACGGTATTGCCCGCCTGAAGGACAACGTCGACGCGCTGCTTGTCGTCGAGAATGACCGGCTCCTGGGGCTGGCCGACGAGAAGCTGCGACTGGTGGACGCCTATCAGATGGTGGACGAGGTCCTGCGGCAGGCCGTGCAGGGCGTGACGGACCTGATCGTGAAGCCGGGGGTCATCAACCTCGATTTTGCGGATATCAAGACGGTCATGCGCAACGCGGGTTCCGCGATCATGGGAATCGGCGTCGGGGAGGGGGAGAGCCGTGCCGAGCTGGCCGCCAAGGCGGCGATCAAATCCCCGCTCATGTCCATTCCGATGCAGGGCGCCAAGGGGATCCTGTTCAACGTGACGACGGGGTCCGACGTCACGCTTGCCGAGATGGCTCGTGCCGCCGAGGTCATCAAGGCTACGGCCGATCCCACTGCCGAGGTGATCTGGGGACACGTCATCGACGAGGAGGTTGGAGACGCCATTCGACTGACCCTCATCGCGACGGGATTCCCGGAGGGCAAGACCAAGCCGGCCCCAGTTGTGGAGAAGTTTAGGAAGGAGGCTCCCTCTCCGTCCGTGCGCACGATTTCCTCGCTCTTCAGCGCCAGGAAGAACGAGGGGAACGGCTTCGAGGAGACCCGGCTGCAGGCGCCGGGGGAGGAGGAGACGGATCTGTTTCGCGGGG
>CAJPSE010000172.1 GCA_905373185.1 uncultured Fretibacterium sp. | reverse complement strand
TCGTGATGATCAGCCCCGCCACGGCGTCCCCCTTGACGAACTTCGAGGCGCCGTCCATGGCCCCGTAGAAGTCCGCCTCCTTCTGAATCTCCTGGCGACGGGTCCGGGCGCCCTGCTCGTCGATCAGGCCGGAGTTCAGGTCCGCGTCGATGGACATCTGCTTGCCCGGCATGGCGTCCAGGGTGAAGCGGGCCGCCACCTCCGCCACGCGCTCCGCGCCCTTGGTGATGACCAGCATCTGAATGATCACGAGGATCAGGAACATGACGACGCCCACGACGTAGTTGCCCCCCACCACGAAGTTTCCGAAGGCCAGGATCAACTCTCCCGCGTAGCCGTTCAGCAGGATGAGGCGCGTGGTGGAGACGTTCAGGGCCAGGCGGAACAGGGTGACGATCAGGAGCAGCGTCGGGAACACGGAGAGGTCGAGCGCCCGCTTGACGTAGAAGGTCACCAGCAGGGTGACGACGCCAAGCGTGATGTTGGCGGAGAGCAGGACGTCGATGAGCCAGGTCGGGAGGGGGATGACCATCATGACGACGACCAGGACCATCAGCAGGGCAACGCCCACGTCCGAGTAGTTCAAGACCTTCTTCAGCATGGAGTGTTCCGCCGCCGTCTCCGCCACCCCGACCTCTCCTCCTCAAGGGCCGCCCTCACCCTCCGCGGCAATGCGACGAGGAGGATGAGGACGCGCTCATCACGATGATATTCAGGCCATATCTCGATAATTGTACACGAAAGGGCCGAAAAACGCCAAAAAAATACGGGGCGCACGTCCGGTCGCGGCCGAAGGCCGCGGGGACGTGCGCCCCACTCGTCGATCTACCGCCGCCTGCGGAGGACGCCCGCGAGCGGTGCCAGAAGCACCAGGGCGAGGAACGGCGTCCCCGCGCTGCAGCCGCTCTCAAGGTCGTCGTCCAGGTCCGGCCGACTGGTGCCCTCCTTCCAGACGGCGCTCTTGGAGTTGACCTCCGTCCGGCCCAGGACGTCCAGGTCGATCGTCCCGTAGATGTCCACCGTCCCCGACGTGGCGGACGTCAGCGTGACGACATAGGTGAGCCCCTCCGCCCTCACGGCGGGCAGCCTGAACGGCTCGTTCACCGTGGGGGCGAGGGACGGCAGGAGGACCGGGACGCGCAGCGTCTCGTGAATCTCCTCCGTCCAGGTCTTGACCCCGACCTGGGATGTATCCAGCCTCATGTTGAGGTCGTAGCCCGTCATGAAGCGCACGTCGCCGCTCGTCGCCGTTTTGATGTCCATGTAGCCGTTCAGCGCAAGCCTGAGGCGCACGGACGACTTCTCGCCGTACCCCGTGCCCTTGATCAGCCAACGGCCTCCGGCGTCCCAGGCCGCCGCGGCGGGGAGCGCCAGCAGGGCGACCGCCAGCGACAGGGCCAGCGCGAGGGGACCGATCTTCCTTTTGATCGCACTCATGACGCTCACGCCTCCGGCTTCTCCAGGACGACCTCCGTCTCGAAGGCCGGGGGGTCCGCGATGGTGCTGCGCACCGTGCAGGAGGCCTCCGCGTCCGCCACGGCCGCCTCCACCTCCTCCAGCGGGGCGTCCGTCGTGACGAACACCTTCGTCCTGACGCTGTTCAGGCCGTTCTTCTCCCAATCTTCCGTTCGCGTTCCCGCCGCCTCGAGCCGCAGCCCGCTGAAGGCGATGCCGCGGGCCTCCAGCCTGTCGCGGATCGTCATCCCCACGCAGCCCGCAATGCCGGCCATCAGGAAGTCCACGGGACAGAAGCCCGACACCGGCAGGTCCTCCGACTTCATCGTGCGGCTCATCAGGAGCTTGTGACGCCCCACGGTGAACTCAAAGGAATAGGGGTCCCGCTCCTCCGCGGTCAACTGAAACACGACGCCTTTTTTTGCCATACGACATCCTTTTCCTTTCCTGAATTTGCCTGCGCGCCCGAAGGCGCATCTGCTTCACCAATCAACGCTTCAAACGCACGGACGGCCTGCCCCGGCGGCCCTCAAAACTCCAGGGAACGACTCCGCAAGGCGCCGGCGCGCCACCCCTCCCACCGGTCCAGCACGTCCCGCAGGAAGGGGTCCAGGAGGTCGGCCGTCCGGTCGGCGATCTCTGGCGGCACGTCCCACGCGGCCTCCGCCATGGAGCAGGTGATGGCCGCCAGGGTATCGCTGTCGCCCCCCAGGGACACGGCCAGGCGCAGGGCCTCCTCGAAGCCCCTGGCCTCGAGGAAGGCCGTCAGGGCTTCGGGCACCGTCCCCTGGCAGGACTCCTTATGGTGATAGTCCGGACGGATCTCGTCCGTGGTGCGGCTCATGTCGTAGCCGTACCAGACCGCCGCGTACTTCCGAAGCGTATCGCGAGAACAGTCGTAACGCGCCAGCAGAACGGCCGCGGCCGTCGCCTTGGCGCCCTTGATGCCCTCGGGGTGGTTGTGGGACACCCGCGCTGTGACCTCCGCATAGCGCTCCACGTCCCTCAGGTCGTCGAACGCCCACGCCACGGGGGAAACCCGCATGGCGGAACCGTTGCCGAAGCTGTTGTAGGGCTTCGGGTCCGGCATGGTGAGCCACATCGCGAAGCGAGAGCCGTACCCCGCGTGGGGGAAGCGGTTGCCGAACTCGCGCATCCGCCGCACCAGAGCTGCCTCCAGCACCGCCTCGTCCGTCTCTTTTCCCCTGCCCGGCATGGCGTCCATCAGGGCCTGCGCCACGGCAAGGGTCATCACCGTGTCGTCCGTGAACCTCGAACGGGGGGAGAAGAGGGGGAAGTCCGTCGTTTTGACGTTGTTGCGATCGAACTCGTAGGGGCTCCCCACGACGTCGCCGACGATCGCACCCAGCATTAAAGATCACCGCCTTTCATTGCTTCTTAATGACGAGAAAAGATCGCGTCCGCAACCTTCCGGCCCATTCTAAGGAAACACTGAATTAAGTCGTTGAGAACTGTCAACCGTATGGGCTCCCTTCAGTGCCTGAAACTTCATCAGGCCGCGCGAAGCGCGTGGGGCTTGGGGCGTAGCCCCATTTTAAAATTTCAGGGAAGCGCTAAAGGATACTCTTTGTTTGATGATCCTTGATTGCTTTCAACAACTTTTGAAGATTAATCAGCGCTTCCCTAATAGGCCGGCGCCGGAAGGGGCGCCGCGGCGGGACCGGGGCCCGGAGAGAAGTCCGCGCCGGGGTACCCCCGCAGGACGACGGGGTCCGGAAGGGGCATCCCGTGCGGCATGACGTACCACGCCGCCCCGGAGGGGCGGAGCAGCACGGGATACCCGTCCGCGGTCACGGACCCCACGGAGCCGGGGTTGCGCCTGGGGCGCACGTCCATCACAAAGGCGCTGGGGCAGTCCGACTCGTTGATCACCGCGGGGGGCGCGTAGGGGACGAGGGCCCGCACCGACGCCGTCGCCAGAGCCGCCGACAGGAGGGCAATCTTCATCCCTTTGGCCCTCATCGCTCCGGGACGACCTCCCCCATCCAGTAGTACCCCCACGCGGTGGCCTGCTGGGCCAGGACGGGCATGTCCTCCTCGTACCAGGTGAACCGGTTGTGCTTCACCATCCGCACCAGACTGTAGAGCTCCGCCTTCAGCGCCCCCAGCGGACTCTGATACTCCTTCGGCTTGATCTGATACCAGCTGCGCCCCGTCCAGGCGTAGATGACCTTCGGGTACGTCCCGCGCCAGGCGATGGGCACGGCGGGGTTGTGCAGCACCCCCATGCGGTCCACGCTGCCCTTCCAGTTCCCCACCGCCATGAAGCGCGAGTTGTAGGTCCAGTCCGGTATCCAGGTGGAGTGGGCCTGCCCGGCGGCCAGCTTCGAGGCGGGCGGGGCGGACTGCCGCACGGCGATCATCTCGGGGGTCGGGAGCTTGCGCAGCTCGGAGATCTGCGCGGGCTGCACCCAGGGGGTGATGCCCGCCATGGAGGGCACGACGGAGCCCACGATGTAGTTCGTCGGCGTGAGGTTCGGCCCGTTGGACGTCCCATAGACCCAAACGC
>CAJPSE010000171.1 GCA_905373185.1 uncultured Fretibacterium sp. | reverse complement strand
CCAGCAGATAGACCCTGCCGTTGCCGACCGCGGCAACGGCAGGGTCTATCTGCTGGATGCCGTCAGCCGGCGGGAATTTTTTTTCGCCGAGGTGCCGATGCCGCGTGATGTCGCATGGTCTTCCCTGGGGGAGCTCTTCGTCCTTTCAGAAAGGGGAGAGCTCTTCCGTGCCGGGCTCGACCTCGGGCGAAAGGAGGTCCGAAGTCTCGACCGCCTGAAGGCGGACCTTCAGGACGCCTGGGCGCTTTTTCCGTCGCCCCGGGGCGATCTGTACTGCCTGGATGTCTCGGCCTCTCGACTCTTCAAGGCGACGATGCTGCCCTCCCAGGATACGGAGCAGGGCTTTATGGGGCTGTATGGCCCCGTTCTGGCACTGGATAAGGACAAGGAGAGCTTTCTCGTGGAGGCGACCCTGGGCACCCCGTTCGTCTCCTACTTCAAGGATGCCATGGCAGTCGCTCATTCCGTCTGGAACGAGAGGACCATCCGCTCCTCGATGCAATGGTCGCCACGCCCCCCGCTCGACGCGCTGCTGCTGCATCGCGCCCTGTCTCAGGGCTCCGTTCTGCCCCCAACCCTCAAGGAGGCTCGCATCGAGAGCGGGCAGGACGTCCGTGTCGCTCTTCCGCCCCTCTGGTCGTTGCACAGGGGTACGCTGACCAACGTGATCTTGGATTCCTCGATCCTCTTTTCCCCAGACGAGTTGTTGGCCCTGACCCGTTTCTGTCTGGAGAACGGTCTGCGGATCGACGTCTGGGCCCGTGATATTCCCCCTCTGCCCCTGGCCCGGGCCAGTGCCTTCACGGGAGGGACGACGCTTTTCTCCATGGCCGGCCCTCCAAAGCTCTCTCCGCCCTGGAGCCGGGTTCGGATTCAGATTCCGCTGCCCAAAGAGCTCTCCTCCTCGGGGTACCCCAGCCGTTCCATGCTGGCCGTCTATCTGGATATCGGCCTGGTCCAGATGAAGGGGTGGATCCCCCTCTGGCCCGACCTCCTTTTTCCCTAGGGTATGGTATAAGTTCCGTAGAATTGTTTCAGCGGGGAAACACCCCGAGCGAGCCTGGGTATCGTTCGGGGCGTAGAGCTGATAGGGCCGCCGAAGGTCCCCGTTCGTGCCCTGTCGGGTTACGGCTTGAAGACCTTTGTCCCTTCGATGAAGGAGAAGGTGTGGATCTCCTGGACCTCCAGGTAGAATAACTTGAAGAGGGGATTGTCCGCGGTCTTGAAGATATCCCGAATCAGGGGATACTCCTCCAGGGCGCGCCGCTTGAGCGCCATGTCATCGACGAAGACGGCACTGCCATCCAAGGAGAGCACCGGATTCCAATCCTTCGCCGAGGTACAGAAGGACACTTTTGGGTTCTCGGTCAGCTGCCGGTAGACGGGCTTGTCACTCTCCGTACAGAAATAGACCTTATTTCCGTCCCCAATGAAGAGAAACTGGAAAATTCGCGTCGCAACTCCGTCGCCATTTCGTGTGGCCAGGACCCCATTGGGGTTCTCCCTCAAAATTTTCTCCAAGTCGATCATACTTTGTTGCCTCCATTTTTTGTTTGATATAAAACCATTTGTGCAAAAAATTTTCCCGTCTTACGGGCCCTGTTCCATGCGCTCGATCATTTTGATCAGTGCGTGGCAGACCGCCTCCCTTTCCTCCTCTGATGCGTTGCCCCAGACCCTTTCGCGCAGGCGCAGGGAAACCCGTTCGAGAGCGCCGCGGGAGGCGATGCCCTTCTCCGTCAGGCGGACCCGAACGATGCGGCTGTCCTTTTCGTCGGGCTCCCGTTCCACGTAGCCCAGCTCCTCCAACTTTCGCACCAGGACGGTAAGGGTGCTCTTGTCCCTGTGGATGCGTTTGCAGATCTCCTTCATCGGCAGCGGACCTTCGCGATAGAGCGCCGCCAGAACCGCCCCGTGCGAGGGGACAATACCAACAATGCCCTCCTCCTCCAGACATTTAAGGATGAAGGCGTTGGCCAGGTTCCGCAGGTCCGAGATCTTCTGAACGATATCGTCTCCGATGCGCATCGTGAGATTATTGTAGTTTTATATAAAACTATTGTCAAGCGTAACGAGGTAAAAGCCCGAGAACGGAAAAACACGGGAGAGTAGAAAAAGGGATTCGTTGGGAGGGGAAAAAGGCGGAGGCGGGAAGCTCCGGCGGATGAGTATAATACGGGACGCGAAATTAATTTTAAGGGGGTTTGTCATGTTTACAGCTTTCAAGAGATTTTGCGTGTTCCTTCTGGCTGCTGTGGTCCTTTTTCCCGTCGGGTCGGCGTCCGCCGACATCTCGCTCCCGGCCCCGCAGAGGACGGGCGGTTCTGGGGTGTTCGATGTCCTCGGGAGCCGTGCCTCGGCCGTGGGAGGCGATTTTGCCTCCATGAAGGACGTCTCTTTGGAGAATCTCTCGACGGTCCTGTGGGCGGCGACGGGCCTGAACCGCGGGGAGAAGGGATGGACGGTGCCGATGGCCATGGGGATGGAGCCCTACGTCAAGGTCTACGTAGCCCGGGCCGACGGAACCTTCCTGTACGACTGGAGGGCTCATGCGCTGAAGGAGGTCTCCAAGGAGGATGTCCGGGGACGGGTAGGGAAACAGGATTTCGTCGCAAAGGCACCCTGCACCCTGATCTTCGTCTCGGATTCCGCGGCGCTCTCTAAAAAGTTCAAGGATGACGACGGGGAGGAGTTCGCGGCCGTCGCCGCGGGGGCGATGACCCAGAACGTCTATCTGGCCTCCGGGGCCTTGGGCATCGGTACGCGCTACATCCGCTCCGCCCGGGACGACGAGATCGAGAGGATTCTGAGCCTGCCCGACGACGACGATGTCCTGTGCATCATGCCGATGGGCGTGAGGCCGGGGGCGTAAGTTCGTTTTCCGCGCGGACGGAGAAAACGGAAACACGGACAGGGGAGCCGCCCGGCGGGGGCGGCTCCCCTCGCATGAAGGGGGCGGGACCGCGGATGGGCGCGGCCTATAGTAAAATGGAAAAGTGAATAGGGAAAAGCGGATGAGGGTGACGGAGAAGGACTGTGCCCGAGCGCGCGAGGAAGAGGAGACGAGACGGTGGCCATACCCGACGACATCAAGATGACTCCCTGGCTGAGCCAATACCGGCAATGGAAGGCGGAGTATCCCGACGCGCTGCTGCTCTTCCGCATGGGGGACTTCTACGAACTGTTCTTCGACGACGCGCGCACCGCCGCGTCGATCCTGGACATCGCCCTGACGGCCCGGGATGCCGACAGGAAGATCCCCATGGCGGGCGTGCCGCACCATGCGCTTTCCCTTTACCTGGGGCGGCTCATCAAGGCCGGCTGCCGCGCGGCCATCTGCGAGCAGATCGGGGAGCCGACGGGTAAGGGCGTCGTGGAGCGGCGCGTGGTGCGCCTCGTGACGCCGGGCACCTACGTCCCGGAGGAGAGCGGGGACACGGGGCGTTTGGCCGCGGTCCTTCCGCTGAAGGACGGCCGCGTCGCGCTGGCGCTTCTGTCCGTCGAGACCGGCGGCCTGGAGGCGGGGACCCTGGCGCTCGAGGAGGCCGCCGCGCTCCTCTCGGCCTTCGCCCCCGGCGAGGTGCTGCATCCCGCGACCCTTCGCTCTCCCCCCGATTTTCTGAAGGGGTACGCGCTCCTGCCCGCGGCGCCCGAGGTCTTCCGCGCGGGGACGGCGGCGGAGCGTCTGCGTTCGGCCCTGGGAGGGGCGCGCCTCGCATCCTTCGGCATCGGGGACGACGATCCCTGTGCGGGGCCCGCATGGGCCGTGCTGGACTACCTGTCCGCGACGCAGTTCAGCGCGGTGCGTCACGTGCTGCGCATCACGCCGCTGCGCACCCGTGACCGAATGAGCCTGGACGCGGCGGCGCAGCGCAACCTGGAGCTGGTCCCGGAGTTCTCCCAGGGGTCCGTCTCGCTGCTCGCCTGTCTGGATCGCTGCCGGACCCCCATGGGGAGGCGCACCCTCAGGGAGTGGCTGCTGCGGCCCCTGATGGATATTC
>CAJPSE010000170.1 GCA_905373185.1 uncultured Fretibacterium sp. | reverse complement strand
CGAAGCGGCGCGGCCAATCAGAAGCCGGAAAAGTTCATGTTGATGGCCATCGAGCAGTACCTCGAGGACCTGGAGGATGCCGAGGACGCCGTGAGAATATCCGAGGCCGTGGCTCGTGGGGAAGAGAAGGTATACACGGCGGAAGAGGTGAGGGCGCGCCTTGGCCTGGGCGATTAACTACACCAAAACGGCTCAAGGCCAACTGGGGAAGCTGCCTCGGGCAGTTGCCTCCCGGATTATGGACTACATGGACAACCGTGTTGCCGCAGCACCGAACTCCCCCCGAGACCTTGGGAGGCCTATGAGCGGGGCTTGGGCCGGACACTGGCGCTACCGCGTGGGAGACTACCGGTTGATCTGCGAGCTCCGGGACGGCGAGCTCGTCGTCCTCGTCCTGAAGATCGGCCACAGGAGAGAGGTCTACAGGTAGGAGGGTGTCAATCCGTTTGCCCCCCCTATCCCTCGCGGTTCGTCAGGGACCGGCCAAGGAAGACGAAGGGAATACCATGAGAAAGGGGTGAAACGGCTCCACCTATACTGACTAATTAGCAACCGAAGTCAAGACGACTACGGTTGAGGGAGCTTGGGCCTTTCTCCTGTGGTCACGCCCCCGCCGATCGACACGCCGGGCGTTGGTATAATCGTCCTTGGGGAGGTGAGGCTATGGCCAAGGGGGGACGGCCGAGGAAGATCAAGAGCGTCAGGCAGTTTGAGGAGCGGGCGGAAGCCTACTTCCGGGAGTGCGAGGCCAGGGAGGAGCCCGTCCTTCTGACCGGCCTCATCCTGGCCCTGGGGCTGTCGTCACGCTCGGCGTTGGACGAGTACGCACAGCGACCGGAGTTTCTGAACTCGGTAAAAAAGGCCAAGCTCCGGGTTGAGATGGAGTACGAGAAGGCCCTGCATTCTCGCAACCCGTCCGGGCCGATCTTCGCCCTGAAAAATTTTGGCTGGACCGACAAGCAGGACGTGGAGGTGTCCGGGGGCGTCAAGGTCAAGACCCTCGCCGATCTGATGATGGAGGCGGCGAATCGGAGAAAAGAGAAAAAGTCGGTCGGAGCATAGGCTCCGGGAAACGGCAAGGCGGTAGGAGCACGATATCGGGGGCGTCCAAAGGTCGGACGCCCTTTTTGCTTAGTCCTAACCCGATAGCCTGTCTTGTATGAGAAAGGTGCGATTATGTATAATCATGGACAGAAAGCTGAGGGGAGGTGGAGTCATGGCAAGTGCTTTTGACGTTGCGGAATATTTGCTGTCCCAAGCAGACACTACAGAGAACGATATGACACACATGAAGCTGCAAAAGCTCCTGTACTACTGTCAGGGATTCTCCTTGGCCCTCTTGGGGCGTCCGCTTTTCCCCGAGGTTATTGAGGCGTGGATTCATGGTCCTGTGGTGCCGGTTGTTTATCAGGCGTTCAAGCATTGCGGGAAAACTCCCATTGAGAGCTCGGGGCTGGGTTCCGTTGATGCTCTCACCTCCGAGGAAAAAGGCTTGATTGACGATGTTTACTCCGTCTATGGGGGATATTCCGCCGCGAAGCTGCGTAACCTGACTCACAGCGAAACTCCCTGGCTTGGCGCGGAGGGCAAGGCCGACAATACCATCACTACGAAATCCATGAGCGCTTTCTTCCCGACGCTGCTTGAGGAGACGGCATGATCTGCGCCTTGTCGAAGCAAGGGGCAAGCGGATGAAGAACGGCCCACAAAATGGCCCACAATCAAAAAATGAAAATGTATATTTTATTGCGTTAAGTCAATTTACGTACTTAATTCGTTGGCTCTGTCCTCCATTGCATTTTTCACGAACGTCCAAGATCGTCCAAAAAGCCCGCTGTCAAGCGGGTTTTTCTTTTACCTTCACTCCATGAAAGTCCACCCCGATATGGGGTTTTATCGGGCCAAGCCGACCGACAAGCGCTATTCGCTTTACGATACCGGCGGTTTGTTCCTGGAGGTCATGCCGACCGGCAAGAAGTTCTGGCGTTTACGCCACTCCGAGGATGGCGCGCGGCGGAAGCTGACCTTGGGGCAGTATCCCGCTGTGCCCCTGAGCGAGGCGAGGGCCAAGCGCGACGAATTGAGGGAGGCCAAGGCCAGGGGCAGAGGCTTGTGTGAAGCACGGAGGATATAATAATCAAGATATGTCAGTGCTAAGATACTCGTTTTGTGGGCGGTATTCGAGGCCGGTCCGACGAATTAGGAGGGGCTCGTGATGGGGCGGAGGAAGCGGCAGGTCGTTCCGTTATCCGGGGATGGGCGCAGGCTGGAGGCGCTTATCGACATCATCCTGAGGTGCCATCCGATGAGCCTCCGGATTCTGGCCGGGGAGTACGAGCCGACGACCGACGAGCTCTCCGAGATTCTGGAGTGTCTGTCGCGGGGAGATATCGACATCCCACGGGGGGCGGTCGGGTTCTGCGGGAACTCCGAGGAGGAGGTCCGCGTAATTCGGGCGGAGACGTTCGGTGGCGTCCTGGGGAAGATCGGGGGGTGGTCGGGGCTGGCCGCTGCCACGAGGAAGTTTGCGGAGGCTTATCCCAGGACCTGGGCCATCGTGGAGGATCACGTGAGGTGGGTTGCGGGCCGCAGCTTCTCCCGTCTGGACGAGCCGCAGCTCGAGCGCGTGGCGTCACGTCACGGGGTCTCCACGGAGACGGTGCAGCGATACCGCCGGCTGTTCCCCGGGCAACTGGCCGAGCTGGCGCTTCGAGGGTGAGAGGCAACGCCCCTGGGCCAAGGGGGTGAATCCGATTCCCCCCCCATACCGAGGGAGTATCGTAACAAATTCTTACGGTACCTCCGGGAGGTTTTTCACAAATCCGGGAAAAACCCTCCCCTGTAGCGTAAGTCCCGATAGTCCCCGGGGTTTTTAACGGGGCTGTCAAAAACCCTCGCTTCAGGAATTTATGAAGCGAGGGTGCATTGTTCGACAGGATTATCAGGCAAAGAGAAGCCGTCTATTCCAAGCTGCCGGACACCTTCAGGACAATGTGCTCGAAAATCTCCTCGTTCTCGGCCTTCAGTGCGTTATAGGCTTTCTCCTGCGCAAGGAGAAATCTGCTCGCCGCCTTGTCCCCCGAAGGGTTGCGAAATACCCTGAAATTCGCAATCCCGCTACGGGTATTCCAGAACTTCTCGAAGGCATTTTCCAACATGCCGTCCATCGTCATATCCCCTTTCTTTCTGCTCGTAAAGCTCCGCTTGTCTTAAGCTGATTTATGGATGCAATTCTCTGGTTCTGTCCGCTATTCTGAGACTGAGCGGCCTGCAAGCGAAGCGAGCGGTTGCCGGAAGTGGTCCAATCCAGAATGGGTACGTATTTCCAGTGGTGGAGGGCCGCTCATTCGGGAAGGGAGGAGATTATCCGGGAAAAAGCGGAGGCAACCGTGCGTTCGCTCCGCAGCAGCTTCCGGGTAGAGGGATGGCGCGCCTCATCCAGCCGGGATGGGAGAAGGTCCTCGACGAAACGCCCGCCGTCCATCACCACGACGCGGTGGCAGCAGCGCTTCAATATCCCGACGTCGTGGGAGATCAGCAGGATGGAGATCCCATCCCGGCCGTTGATCTCCATCAAAAACTCCAGAACCTGATTCCGGGTGGCCGCGTCCAGCGCGGAGGTCGCCTCGTCGCAGATCAGGAGCCGGGGACCGGCCGACAGAGCGCGCGCAATCGCGACGCGCTGGCACTGTCCCGTACTCAGCTCCGGCGGCCGCCGCATGAAGAGCTCCTCCCCGATGCCGGCCTCCGTCAGGGAGCGGGCGGCGGCGGCGTCCCGCTCGCGCTTTCCGCACAGCTTCATGTACCTCAGGGGCTCCCCTGCGAGAGCGAGCACCCTGCGCCCGGGGTTCAGGCAGGCGCGGCCGTCCTGAAAGATGAGTTGTACGCCGCGGTTGAGCCCCTTTCTGTCCCGTTCCCGCCAGGCGGACAGGCTTTCCCCCTCGAACAGAATCCGACCGGAATCGGGCTCCTCCAGCCCCACGAGGCAGCGGGCCAGGGTGGACTTTCCGCATCCGCTCCCACCCAGGACCCCGACGATC
>CAJPSE010000169.1 GCA_905373185.1 uncultured Fretibacterium sp. | reverse complement strand
GGCCCGGGACGGCCCCGTCCGCAACCCGGCAGTCCTCTTCGCCCCCTCCGCTCTTTCCGTGGCCCTGGCAACAGACGCCCTCCGCCCTTCGTGTCAGAATAGGTCCCATAAAGTTGGCTTGAACCAACTTTATGGGACTTTTTGGTTGTCGGGGGCCTGTCCCTGATTGAAATCGGGGTTTGCTTCCTTGGAGAAATGGTGGAGGAATGGTGGAAGAATGGAGGTCGATCGAGATGAAGAGGTGTAAGAGGCTTCGTTCCCGGCTTGTTGGAGCCGTGGTGGTCCTTGCCGCGGCGCTGACCTGGCCGGGGAGCTCGGAGGCGCGGACGGTACGGGACCACCTGGGCCTCGACGTGGATCTGCCCGAGAAGATCGAGCGCATCGCCGTCGTGGCGCCGCTGCCGCTGGCCTCGGTGGTCGCCGTGTATCAGGGAGGCGACGTGAGAAACCTGGTGGGAATACCGCCGGACCTGCTCAACACGGCGCGGCGCTCCGTGCTGGGGAAGTACGCGCCCGGCCTGCTCTCCGTGTCCAGCGACTTCTACAAGGGAGGGTCCCTGAACATCGAGGAACTGCTGAACCTGAAGCCGGACGTCGTCTTCTACTCCGGCGCCGTTCACACGGAGACGTACAAAAAAGCGGGGATCCCCGCGGTGGCCTTCACCCACCCCAACATCGGCGGATCGGTCAGCACGCTCCGCACCCTGGAGATGTGGCTGGACCTCATGGAGCAGGTCCTGGGCGGGGAGAACAAGGCCAGGGGCATCGTCGCCTACGGCAGGGAGGTCGAGGCGGAGATCGCCCGACGCGTCCGGGACATTCCTCGGGAGAAGCGCGCCAGGGTCCTGATCCTGAGCAACTACAACGATACGGCGATCAGCGTATCGGGCCGGAAGACCTTCGGGGAGTACTGGTGCGACGCCGTTGGAGCCGTGAACGTGGGACTGGACGTCGGGAAGAAGAACGTCAACATGGAACAGATCTACGACTGGGCGCCCGACAAGGTGTTTCTGACGACGTTCACGGCCCTGGTCCCGCAGAACCTGTACGACAACACGGCGGGCCCCGGTCACGACTGGAGCCACGTCCCTGCGGTCAGAAACCGGGACTGCCACAAGTTCCCGCTGGGCATGCACCGCTGGTGGCCGCCCTGCACCGATACGCCCCTGGCCCTGTGGTGGTTTGCGAAGGCGGTCTACCCCGATCTTTTCGAGGACATCGACATCCCCCTGAAGGTGAAGGAGTACTACGGCAGATTCTACGGCATGGAGCTCACGGACGGGGAGGTCGAAAAGCTCCTTTCGCCCGGGGCCGAGATGCGGCGGGACTTTTTCTGATGCCGTCCCGAGGCGCTCCGGGCTTTCATTCTTGACCGAGTGCGGGTTTTGAGCAAAGGAGGATTTTCGATTGAACATGAGCGCGGATTTTTTTGACGCGATCCTGAACCGTCCGGATCCGAACCTCTCCGAGTCCGAGGACTTCTGGGACGCTAAGGCCGAGCCCTTTTTCGCCTGCAAGCGAACCTACGGCACGAGCCTGACGGACCGGGTGGTCCGATACCTCTCCGACGAGGGGATGCTCGGTCCGGGGGCCTCCGTCCTGGACGTCGGGTGCGCCTATGGACGCTACGCCCTGCCCTTCGCTGCGGCCGCGAGGGACGTGACCGCCGCGGACATCTCCCCCAGGATGCTGGAACTGTGCGCGGAGCAGGCCGGGGAGAAGGGCCTTTCCAACCTCGAGACGCTGAAGCACGATTGGAAGAAGGATGAGCTTGGCGGGCTGAAGGGGCGTTTCGATCTGGTGTTCGCCTGCATGTGCACGCCCGCGAGGACCTCCGCGGGCCTGGAGAAGATGACCGCGGCCAGCCGGGGACACTGCGTCGTCGCCCAATACGTCTCCATGAAGGACTCCATCATGGATGCCCTGGCCGGGGAGCTCGGCCTGGACCAGAGCGCCGATTCCCACAACGGCGGGGACATCGCCTGGGCGGTCTTCAACCGGCAGTGGCTGAACGGCTTTCTCCCCCGGATGACGTTTCTGGAGAGGAACGAGGACCGAACCCTGAGCCTGGACGAGGCGTGCGACCGCTACAGGATGGGCCTGGGCAAGGCGGCCTCGGAACGGGGCGCGGACCTTCGCTCCCTGCTGCGCACGCAGGAAAGGGACGGCCGCATCCGCGTCTCCGGAAGGACCATCCTGGCCCTCGTGTCCTGGAAGGGCTCCTCCGGAGAAGGCCGCCTTTAACGACATTCGACGAAAAGGGTGAAACTCATGGCGATGGAAGTGGGACATGTTTTTCTGGCCAGGCTCGGCAAGCGGCGGCTGCGTCCCGGCGGACGGGCGGCAACGGACTGGCTGATGCAAAGCGGCGGGCTCGGGCCCGGGACGGAGGTCCTGGAGGTGGCGTGCAACATGGGCACGACGACGGCGGAGCTCGTCAAAAAATACGGATGCCGCGTCACGGGGCTGGACATGGACCCCGAGGCGCTGGAGAAGGCGCGGAGGAACCTCGCCGCCGCGGGCGCGGCGGACCGCGTCACCCTCGTCGAGGGGAACGCCACGGCCCTGCCGTTCCCCGACGGGCGCTTCGACGCGGTGGTCAACGAGGCCATGCTGACGATGCTCGACCCCGAAAGCCGGGCCAAGGCCGTCGCCGAGTATTTCCGCGTGCTGAAAAAGGGCGGGGTGCTGCTGACGCACGACGTCATGCTGACGGAGGACTCCCCGGAACTCGTCCAGGGCCTGACCCGGGCGATCAACGTCAGGGTGTACCCGCTGACGGGGACGGAATGGCGAAAAGTCTTCGAGGAGCACGGCTTTTCCGGCCTCAAGGTCCGGGAGGGGCCCATCACCCTCATGAGCTTCAAGGGAATGATTTACGACGAAGGGCTCTGGGGTGCGGTGCGGATCTTTCTGAACGGGCGGAAGAAGGAGAATCGGGAGTTCTTCGAGCGGATGTCCGGTTTCTTCAATGCGCACCGAAGACAGCTGAACTATATCGCCGTCGTCGGCACCAAGGCCTGAGCGGGATCCCTGCGGAGATCGCCGACATACGCGACAAACGGGAGGAAGCGGGATTTTCCCCGCCTCCTCCCGTTTTGCACCTTTTCAGATCGCACCTTTTCAGGGCGTACCTTTTCGCATTGCCGTCCCCTACCGCATCAGGGCGTAGCGCTCGACGGGCGCGAAGGCGTCGGTGAACGCCGGGACTGTGGCCTGGAAGGGCTCGAGCCACTGATGCTCCAGCAGCCTCACGACGGCGGGCTCCGGGGCCGGCGGCACGGCGGGCAGCTCCTGAGACTTGAAGGCCACGATCATCAGGTTCTGCCGGGACAGCGCGTACCTGGGGTCTGAGGCGGACGCCGGGAAGATCAAAAGCCTTGGAAACACAGACTCGAGCGCCGCGTAGATTCCGTGGAACACCCCGCTGCGGGGCCCCTGGAGCGAGGAGATGACGTTGACGATCAGCACCCCATCCGGTCTCAGCAGCTCGTGCATGCGCCGCGCCGCCTCCACCGTCGTCAGGTGGAAGGGGATGGAGTACCACGACCCGAAGACGTCCATGAAGACGGCGTCGTAGGAGCCCCGACGTCCGGGGTCCCGCACCGTGCGGTTCAGGAACGCCCGCGCATCCTCGTGAAAGATGTGCAGGCGCGGATCCTCCGGGATGGAGAAATAGCGCCGCGTCGCCTCCGTGATGCCGGGGTCCAGCTCGACGACGTCGAATGAGACCCCGGGACGCTCCGCCAGGACGTGGCGGGGCACGCAGTAGCCCCCGCCGCCCAGCATCAGAATATTTTTCGTGTCGGGCTTGAAGTGAAAGGCGAGGTCGTAGAACTTCGTGTAGTCGCTCACGAGCTCGTTGGGGTCGTCCGTGTACATCAGGGACTGTGCGCCCTGTGGGTCCGTCATCAGGATCCGGACGCGCCGCCCGTCCGCCTGATTGCTCTCCACGATGGAGATGTGGTTGTAGGACGTCTCGATATGCACACCCACGGGCGTCATCGGCAGTCCCCCCGCCTTCGCGGCCGCAGCGGACGCAGCGAGCAGGAACAGGACCGGAAGGGTGACTC
>CAJPSE010000168.1 GCA_905373185.1 uncultured Fretibacterium sp. | reverse complement strand
GGCCCGCTCCGGGTGGCGCGGCACGACGACGAGCCGGGCCTCCGGATGCCGTTGGCGCACGATGCGGAAGGCCGAGATGACGGCCTCCTCCTCCCCCTGGTGGGTGCTGCCCGCCACGAAGAGCGGCGCGCTCCCCCGCCGCAGGTCGGACCAGACTTCCTTCCTGGCCCCGTCCAGGCGGTCCAGCAGGGCGTCCACCTTGCAGTCGCCCGTCACGGTGATCTTCTCGCGGGGCACGCCCAGGGCCGAGAAGTTCTCGAGGTCCTCCTCGAAGCGCACCAGAAGGCGCGTGAAGCACGACAGAACCCCGCGCCAGAAGGGGGCCTCGCGCCTCAGCCTGGCGAAGCTCTCGCTCGACAGGCGTCCGTTGGCCAGGAACGTCGGGATGTGCCGCGCCTTGAGCTGAGACAGCATCTCAGGCCAACGCTCCGTCTCCATGGCGACATAGGCTGCCGGCCGGACGGCGTCGAGGGCGCTCCGCACGTAGCGTCCGACGTCCCAGGGGCTGTAGATCATCCGGTCCACCCGCCCGTCCAGCAGGCGGCGGGCCATGTCCTGCCCCGTCGTCGTGACGGTGGAGAGGAGGATGGGACGGGCCGTCTCCCCCCTCATGCGGCGGATGACGGCGCTGGCGGACTGCACCTCTCCGACGGAGACGGCGTGGACCCACACGCCGCCCGCGGGCACGTCCGAGAAGCGCCCCATGCGCTCTTCGATGCCGATCCCCCTGTACTTCCGGCGGAGCCAGCTCAGGCCGCCGGCCCCGAAAAATGCGTTGATGCCCAGGCGATAGGCGGCCATCCCGGCCCGCCACGCCCAGGGCTCCTGATCCATTCGGTCCTTATTCGATCTCCGCAAGGGAGGCGCCTCCCGTTCGTCTTAAAGGTAAAAAAGGCCGTTGAGTCCGGAGGTGGCCGGCCTCGGCGGAGGGACAAATACCCTCTGTTTTTTATTATCCCATAGCCCCCTGGATTTTTTGCACCGCCTTATCACAGGCCCTGCGCTGCGCGCCCGGCATACGGCGTCGTCATAGTATATAATGATGGACGTCGTTGCTGCCGAAATCGTCGACGTCGTCATCAAATCACCCATCGATACTATTTTTGAATTTTGGAGGCGAAGGCATTGGTTCGAACGGTGCTGCATGAGGTGCATGATCTGGGGCAGAGCGTCTGGCTGGACACGATCGGCCGGGATCTGATCGCGTCCGGGGGACTTGAACGTTGGATCGAGCAGGGCGTCGTCGGCGTGACGACGAACCCCGCGATCTTTGAGCAGGCCATCGCAAAAACGGAGGACTACGACCGGGAGATCACGGACCTGTTCGCTCAGGGGAAGGACGCGGCCGG
The DNA here is from genome assembly GCA_905373185.1 of uncultured Fretibacterium sp. Taxonomy (GTDB): domain Bacteria; phylum Synergistota; class Synergistia; order Synergistales; family Aminobacteriaceae; genus CAJPSE01. Next base: position 2,778 of record CAJPSE010000168.1, on the reverse strand, counting down.
GGTGTACGAGGCCCTGACGCTTCGGGAGGTGGGGGCCGCCGCGGACATCCTGCGGCCCGTCTACGACAGAACACAGGGCCTGGACGGCTACGTCAGCCTGGAGGTGAACCCCCTTCTGGCGTCGGACACCGACAGCACGGTGGACGAGGCGGAGCGCCTCTTCGGCCTGCTGGGCCGCCCCAACGTCATGATCAAGATCCCGGCGACGCCGGAGGGCATCCTGGCCGTGGCGGGGGCCACCGCCGTGGGGGTGAACGTCAACGCGACGCTGATCTTCTCGGAGGAGCAGTACGCGAGGGTGGCGAACGCCTACCTCTGCGGGCTCAGGTCCTGTATCAGCGCGACGTTCCCTGCCTCCGTGGCCTCCGTCTTCATCAGCCGCGTGGACACGGCGGTGGATAAGGAACTGGCGGCGAAGGGGGAGGAATCCCTCTGCGGCAGGATCGCCGTGGACGGGGCCCGCATGATGTATCAGCACTTCAAGAAAGAGGCCTTCGCGGGTGCGGAGTGGAAGGAGCTGGCGGCGAAGGGGGCACGGGTCCAGCGGCCGCTCTGGGCCAGCACGGGGACGAAGAACCCCGCCTACTCCGACGTGAAGTACGTCCAGGAACTCATCGGGCCGAACACGGTCAACACCGTGCCCCCGAAGACCATCACGGCCTTCCTGGACCATGGGCGCGCCGCCGCGTCCATCGAGGACGATCTGGCCGGCGCCAGGGCGCGGCTGAGGCGCCTGGAGGAACTGGGCATCGACCGGAAGGCCATCTGCGCAAAGCTTCTGGCCGACGGCATCGAGTCCTTCAACGGCGCCTTTCGATCCCTCCTGGAGGCCATCGAGAAAAAGGCCGGCGCCAGGGCCTAACCCCACCGCAGAACCTCAGGGCTGCCGTCCCTCCGCCGCGCCGGAGGGGCGGCAGCCTCGTCCGGCACGTCCCTGCCCCCGCGCTTCCCTGAGGAAACACTGATTAAGTCGTTGAGAACTGTCAACCGTATGGGCTTCCTTCAGTGGCTGAAACTTCATCAGGCCGCGCGAAGCGCGTGGGGATTGGGGCGTAGCCCCATTTTAAAATTTTAGGGCGCACTTTGCCCCTTGGCCCTGTTTCGCGTTACGCTTATGATAATATAACTGTGGAAAAGTATCGGGCCTTCGCCCGACTGGAGGAGTGTTGTTGGGATGATCGCTGCAAACATTTCGGTATTGGAGGAACTGCGCGCCCTGAAGCGGACGCTGCAGGACAGCCTTTGACCTGCCTGCCCTGGAGGCGCGCTCAAAGGCCCTGACCCAGGAGAGCGCGGCGCCGGACTTCTGGACGCGGGACGGGCACGAGGCCGTGCTGAAGGACCTGTCGGGCGTGAACGCGCGCATTGAAGGCTGGCGCCACCTGTGCTGCGAGATGGACGACCTGTCCGTCCTGGAGGACATGCTGCGGGACGCGGAGGACGCCGAGCTCCAGGGGGAGTTCGAGCGAAGGGCGGCGGAGGTCCGCCGCACGATGGAGCACAGCAGCCTGCTTCTGCTCCTGAACGAGGAATACGACTCGTCCAACGCGATCCTGACGGTACACGCCGGGTCGGGGGGGCTGGACTCCCAGGACTGGGCGGAGATGCTGCTGCGCATGTACCTGCGCTATGCGGAGCGCGATGGCCTCAAGGCGACGGTGCTGGAGGCGACGAACGACGAGGAGGCGGGCATCAAGAGTGCCACGGTGATGATGGAGGGCGACAACGCCTACGGGTTCCTGAAGGCGGAGCGGGGGGTGCATCGTCTGGTGCGCATCTCGCCGTTCGACTCCGCCCACCGCCGGCACACGAGCTTCGCGTCGGTCCTCGTCACGCCGGAGTTCTCGGACGACGTGGACATCGACATCCGCCCGGAGGACCTGAAGGTGGACACCTACCGGGCCAGCGGCGCGGGGGGGCAGTACGTCAACCGGACGGACTCCGCCATCCGCATCACCCACCTGCCGACGGGCATCGTCGTCACGTGCCAGAACGAGCGCTCTCAGCACATGAACCGCCAGGTGGCGATGCACGTCCTGAGGAGCAAGCTCTACGAGCGCGCCCTTCAGGAGAGGCAGGACGAGCTGGCCTCCGTGGTGGGCGACAAGAAGGAGACGACGTGGGGCAGCCAGATCCGCTCCTACGTCCTGCACCCCTACACGCTGGTGAAGGACCACCGGACGGGGCTGGAAAAGGGCAACGCCCAGGCGGTGCTGGACGGGGACATCGACGACTTTATCATGGAGTACCTGCGCTTCCGCGCCCGCAGGGAGCTATAGGGCGCCGGGCGGGGGCCTGCCCCCGATGGGGCGGGCGTCACTCCATTTATGGGAGCGCCGTCGGCTCACTTCATTTGGCGGCTGCGGTTCCTTTCTGACGGTTTTGCGAGTGCGTCAGCGATTTTCTTGAGCCCTTTTTAGATCATCTTCGGGCGAGCGTCTGTGGGGTCCCCTGAGGCGGCGGTTGGACGCCCCGGCCTGAAGGGACCCGGTTTCGGCTTTCGGAGGCGCTCCCCCGGTATCGAGGTGTTTTTCGTTGAGTTCATTACCCTGGACGTCCCTGCGGCGGGCAGCCGCCGCCCTTGCGATCCTTCTCCTGGCCGCCGGCCTGGGGGAGGGGGCCGTGCGCCCCTTCGTGCCGGAGGCCCCCACGCTCTCCGCGGCCTCCCTGAAGCCGGGCGAGCGCGGGGTCCTGAAGACGGTCCTCAAGGGGACCCAGCCGACGGACATCCCCGTCGAGGTGGTCAGCGTCATCCCCCAGAAGGGGGAGGTGGAGAAC
>CAJPSE010000167.1 GCA_905373185.1 uncultured Fretibacterium sp. | reverse complement strand
CTGTATGGGGTCGGCGGAGGCTTCCGGGCTGAAGCTCGATGAATATCTGCGGCAGGTCCTTCAGGCGAATCACTCTTTACAGGCGGACATAAAGTCCGTCGAGGCGGCGTACTACGCCGTACTGAGCGGTGTGGCGGACCAGCGCCTTCAGGCCACCGTCTCGGCATTGGGGTCCTGGCTCTCGGGGCAGAGCTCAATGGGGGGGAAGGAGTCTGATGTCACCGCCGGCAGTCTGACCCTGGGGCTGACCCACCGTATCGATATCTCGGGGAGCTACTCCCTGGACGAACGTCAGCGCATTCTGGGCTATGAGGAACAGCGTGCGCAGTTCGACACGAACCTCAATGCTCTGATAGCCACGGCGGAGGAGACCTGGTGGTCGGCCGTCCTCGCGCGGGAGAACATCGCGCTGCAGAAGGACATCCTGCGCCAGCGCTCGGAGAATCTTCGCGTGACGACGGAAAAATTTCGTCAGCAGCTGGTGCCCAAGCTGGATGTCGTTCGCGCCGAGGCTCAGGTGGTCGAGGCGGAAAGTCTGGTCAAGGAGGCCGAGACGACCTACCTCAACCTGCTGGCCAATCTCTCCTATATCGCGGGGGGAATGGAGGTCGTTCCGGTGGAGGAGATGCTCCACGTCCCCGTGTTCGATGTCGCTCCCGGCCTTCAGAAGGCTCTGGAGGCCCGTCCGGACGTCCGGGCGGCCCGTTTGGCGGTGGAGAGGGCCCGTGTCGTCGAGAAGCTGAAGGGAAAGGGAATGGCTCCCACCCTTGACTTCGGGGCGCAGTGGACGGCCTGGGCGGATCCCAAACTCTCGGCAAGCCCGCAGGATGGGGAGGCAATGGCGTCCCTGAGGTTGAGCATTCCTATCGTCGATGGGAACCGAACGAAATATGGCGTGCTGAACGCGAACAGGACGGTCGAGGCGGCGGAGCACAGCCTGGCCTCCCTCGAGGAACAGACGCGCCGCGACCTGGCTGTGGCGATGAACAATTGGAAGAACGCCTCCGTCGCGGAGACGGATAAAAAGCGCCAGGTGGAGCGCGCGGAGGAGGAGCTCCGCATCACGGAGCTGATGTACTCGGAGGGCATGGGGGCGCAGATCGACCTCATCAATGCCCAGACGGCGTATCAGGGGGTGCGCACCCAATACCTCAATTCCGTCAAGGAGATGTATGTCGCCCTGGTGCAGCTGCGCCGCGCGATAGGGGACTATTCCCCCGACGAGAGCGGCGATTGGAAGGAGGCCGTGGTCCGCTACGGCAAGGGGCGTCCCGTCAGCGGGGAGGTCGCCGGGAAGACGCTGCGGGATCAGAGAAACAAGGGCGTCAAGGCGTCCGACGGCGCCTTGGGGGACAAGCCTGCGGATGCGTCGAAGAAGAAATTAAGGAAAAAATGAACAAAAAGTAGTTTTTTGCAAGGGGAGGAGAGAGGTTTTCTCTTCCCCTTGCCCTTCCGATTTATCCCGGGTCCCCCTCGTGTTATAGTAAACTTAGTTCTTCGGGGTTGTCGTTCTGTGCCGGGGCCGTTCTGTGCCTAATGTAAGGCGCGGTGGATTTCAGCGGATTTTCAAAGGGTTGGCGAGAGGCCTCTTCTCTTGCTTTTTCGTTTTTGAGGGGCTTTGAAAAAATTATGGAGGCGAGCAGCGGAGACTGTGATGTCGCTTTGATTCGAGGAGGTTTTTTCCATGAATTTTTATTTCATGGTCCGCAGTTTTGTTGGATCTGTTTTTGTGTCCCTTCTTGTGTCCCTTCTTTTTCCCTCCGTGGCGAGCGCGGAGTTGGAGTCCTATGGTTTTCCGCTCGCCGCGTCTCAGCGCAAACCACAGTTTGTCGTTCAGACGGCGCTTGTTTCAAGGGATGCGCATGATGCCCCTTCCCAGATAACGAGGCTCGAAAAACATCGGAAAGCCCAGAAAAAAAGTATCGCCGCCCTGCTGCGGAGCTATAATTCCAAGCTGAGTCAGCAGGCCGCGTCGCAATATGCGGACTATATCCTTCAGGCCGGCGAAAAGTTCCAACAGGATCCTTTCGTCATCGCCGCCATGATCGTCAAGGAGTCCTCGGCACGCCACGACGCGGTCTCCAGAGGGGGAGACTACGGCTTGATGCAGGTGCGCTGGCGCGTCCATCGCAGGAGCATCGCTCAAAAATACCCCCATATCAAGGATGCGAAGGCAATGCTGGATCCCGAATACAATATCCTGGTGGGGACGGAGATCCTGGCCCGTTATTGCGCCTCCGCCGACGATCTCAGGGGCGGGCTGATGCGCTACAGCGCGGGGAACCGTAAACTTGCCGAGAAGATCTTTGCCGTGTTGAAGGGGCTTCAGAGCTCCTATCAGGAACATTTGACGGCACTTTAGCCCGGGAAGGGCTCCCTGGTGCCGCTCACGATAGAGAGAAGAAGGAGGCCCTCAAATTTGGAGGCCCTCCTTCTTGTCATCGTGGTGCCTGTCGTCGTGATGCGAGGGCATTGAAGTTATCCTTGAAGTCCATAGCAGGTCAAGATGCCCGTTTCATCCCATTTCAAAAGGAGCCTCAGCGGGCTTCGAATTTGGACGCTCGTCCTTACCGGGCGCAGGTGCTCCTCTCCGTCCGCCAGCAGGTAGTAGGTGAAACGATTCTTGTCCGCGTTGCGGAACTCCTCCCTTAGGGCCGTGAAGTCGAGGGGGGCGGTCCGCAGCTCCGTGCCAGCACCGAGGATCGGCTCCCACGTCAGGCGATCGCGCTCCGAGAGGAGGGCGAGGAGATCCGCCGACGGGCTATGGATGTTAGCGGGCGGGGAGACGGGAAGTGCCGCCTGATCCGTGTCGGTCCCCTGCTCCCCCTCATCATTATTGAACCGAACGACTCCCGTCCGCAGGTAATCCTTCAGGCTGGGTCTGATCTTCTTAGCCATGATTCTGACACCTCTCGAGAAATTCGGCCGTGACCCTCTTGTAGTCGTGTGCTCCGTTGCTTGTCGGGTCGTAGGCGAAGACGGACATGCCGAGGCTGGACGCCTCTATGAGGCTGACGTTTTGCCGGATGTAGGCCGAGAAGAACAGGTTGCCGAAGAAGCTGCGAACCTCGGAAGCCACCTCGCGGGAGATGAGGACGTTGGGGTTGTGGCGGGTCATGAGGATCCCCAGGAACGCGAGCCGGGGGTTGAGGCGCGCCTTGAACAGCGGAATGGCCTCGTTGAGGAGGCGCAGGCCGGCCAGGCTGTAGAAACCTCCGTCCATGGGGACGACCAGCAGGTTCGAGGCCGTCAGCACGTTGCGGGTGAACACGCCGAGCTGAGGGGGGCTGTCCAGCAGGATGAAGTCGTAGCGTTTGGGGTCCACGAGGGCCAGGGTCTCGCGGAGGAGCGTGTCCTTCCCGATGGCGCCCTCGGGGTGCAGTTCCGCCATGACCAGATCCAGCGAGCTGGGGATGATGTCGACCCCCTCTTTGGAGGACACGACATCGTCCCACCGGGCCTCCCTGGAGAGCAAGTCGAAGATCTGGAGGGCTCCGGGGGCGACCGAGATGCCGAAGCTGGCGCTCAGGTTGCTCTGCGGGTCCATGTCAAGGACGGCGACCCTCTTGCCCGAACGGGCCAGTCCTACTGCCACGTTCTGACACGCCGTCGTCTTTCCGACGCCGCCCTTCAGGTTACAGAAACCTATGATCAGCAAGTGATTCCCCTCCTCAAGAACGGCGGACCTCGGAAGAGGCGTGGAAATTATTTTCCCTGCCCGGACGCCTCGGCATCAGTGCTAGTGGGGGCGGCACTCTCGATATGTTTGAGAAACGCCTCGACCTCCGCGTTGGTGTGGGCGGCCAGGCTCTCCCGGTACTTCGCCGCCGCCTCCTGGACACGCCCCTGATTGTAAAGAAGGTTGGCCTCCTTGATCAATTTGTTGGCGACCTGGATGGCCTCGTACTCGTTCAGGGAGGTCTCCAGCTTCCGTATCAGCTCGGACAGGATCTGATCCTGGGAGATGGCATAGCTCTTGCGGTATTGAGCCAGGGCCTCCCTGTAGCGCTTTTCGCCGTAAAGCTTGTTCCCCGCTATCAGAAAGCGTGCGGCGTCGGACTTCGTCCCGATGCCGAAGTTCTCGGGGGCGCGTATGTCCGCGCTCCCGGGAAGCCGGACGGTCCTCTCCAGCAC
>CAJPSE010000166.1 GCA_905373185.1 uncultured Fretibacterium sp. | reverse complement strand
CCGGGATACCCCATCAGCGGCGAGGGAAGGTCGGCCTCCACGAAATACCCGCCCAACTCGGCGATGCGCTTTAGCAGCGGCTCCGTATGGGCGTCGTTGGTGCAGAAAAACGCCGTGTCCTTGCCGTACTTCTCGATCCATGCGGGCATCTTCTCCAGGATAAACTGCTGCGCACCCGCCACCCCCACGTCGCTCGTCGGGTCCGGCGCCGTCTCGGCCACGAACTGGATGCCCAGGTCCCCGCACGCGGCCTCCATGATCGCACGGCGGCGGCCCAGAGTCTCGTAGCTCATGTGGCGCGGAAAGGAGATGTGCATGAAAGTCTTGGCGCCCATCCTCTGCGCACCCAGCGGAATGGTGTAGCCGCGGCTGATGTCGTCGGGAATAATGGCCAGGTCCGCGGCCGCGGTGATAACCGCCGGGTCCTCCTGAGCGGTCCCCGCAAGGAGGATGATGTCGGGCCGCTTCTCGCGCACGCGGCGGAAGGCCTCTGACGTCCCAGGAATCGCCTCGTTGACGACGATGACCTTCATCTTGGGATCGTCCGCAAGACCGACGATCTGTCCGATGGTCGTCTCCATCTCTGCCATGAAGCTGTCGGGGTAGGTGACGTGGGCGACCATCCCACCATGACCGACGTCGCCATATTTCTGAGCCATCAGCTCCGCTCCGCGCAGGCTGTCCTCGCTCTGAGACAGGGTTCCCGTCATGATACCGATGTGAAAGGGGGCCTCCGCCGCTGCAGACGCGGCTCCCGCGAACAGCATCCCCACCATCAAAACAGAAATCAGGAAAGGGGTGATCTTCAACAAAAACGCCTCCTCAAAGACAATTCCCCAAAGATAATTCTCGACAACGCCCCCACAGGAATAGAGGAGGGGACACGATGGCCCCCTCCACCCTGCGGAGACGTCCAATCCCGTCCGTCGAACCTACTTGGTGATCTTGAAGTATTTCTCCGGCACCTCGACGTCCGCCACGCCCAGGTACCCCTTGCCCAAAACATAGGTGTCCTGGCGCACCATGACCATCTTCTTGTTGCGGACGCCCGTCCCCGCATCCGTGTAATAGCTGGCGTTCCACTTGGCTCCGGGCGTAAATTCGTTGTAGCAGGCGACGAGGTCCTTGAGGCTGTCCACCTTGGCTTTCTCCTCCACGACCCTCTTGCCGAACTCAGCCAGCGCCGCGCTGTGGGTGTAGCCGATGGAATAGGCCCAGGTCCCCATACGTCCCTTGCCCCCGGCCTTCTCGACCGACTCCTCGACCTTCTTCAGGATCGCCGTCCAGTCGCCCTTCTCCTGAGAGAGGTCGATGCCCAGCGCTCCGGGATACCCCATCAGCGGCGAGGGAAGGTCGGCCTCCACGAAATACCCGCCCAGCTCGGCAATGCGCTTCAGCAGCGGCTCCGTGTGAGCGTCGTTGGTACAGAAGAACGCCGTGTCCTTGCCGTATTTCTCCAGCCATGCGGGCATTTGCTCCAGTATAAACTGCTGCGCACCCGCCACCCCAACGTCGCTCGTCGGGTCCGGAGCTGTCTCAAACACGAACTTGATGCCCAGATCCTTGCACGCGGCCTCCATGATCGCGCGGCGGCGGCCCAGCGTCTCGTAGCTCATGTGGCGCGGAAAGGAGACGTGCACGAAGGTCTTGGCGCCCATCTTCTGCGCACCAAGCGGGATGGTGTAGCCGCGGCTGATATCGTCGGCGATGAGGGCCAGGTCCGCTGCAGCGGTGATGACCGCAGGGTCCTCCTGAGCGGTCCCCGCAAGGAGGATGATATCGGGCCGCTTCTCGCGCACACGGCGGAAGCCCTCGGCCGTCCCGGGGATGGCCTGATTGACCACAATGACCCTCATCTTGGGATCGTCCGCGAGGCCGACGATCTGGCCGATGGTCGTCTCCATCTCGGACATGAAGTTATCGGGATAGGTAATGTGGGTGATCATCCCGCCCTCGGCCGAATTGCCGTACTTCTGGATCATCAGCTCGGCACCGCGCAGGTCGTCCTCGCTCTGGGACACGGTCCCCGTCATGATGCCGATGTGGAAAGGCGCCTCCTCCGCCGCAACCGCGGCCCCAGCGAACAAAAAGACCAAAAGCAACCACCACAACGCGAATCTCGATCTCACTGCCGAAACGCCTCCTCACCAAGGTATATGATGCTCGCGGCAAAAACTGCCGGAGCTCATCTTTGTCCGACAAGTCAGCCGCTTTTTCAATTATACCAAAGCGAGCCTGGAACGATTCCCCGCTCCCCCAAAAATTTCCAAGGAGGAAGAGCCCAAGAAAGAACAAAGGAGGGGGCGAAGTCTCCCTCCCCCCCTCTCATCTCGTTCCTTACATGCCGATTTTAAAATACTTCTCCGGAATCTCGACCTTCGTCGCCTCCATATACCCCCTGCCAAGGATGTAGGTATCCTGATACAACAGTACGACCTTTTTGTTGCGGACGCCGGTCCCCGCATCCGTGTAATAGCTGGCGTTCCAGGTCGCGCCCGGAGAAATTTCGTTATAGCAGGCAATCAGGTCTTTTACATTGTCCAGCTTGGATTTTCCCTCGACGACCCTCTTGCCGAACTCCCCCAACGCCGCGCTGTGAGAGTACCCGAGGGAGTAGGCCCAGGTTCCCATGCGCCCCTTGCCCCCGGCCTTCTCGACCGCCTCCTCGACCTTCTTCAGGATCGCCGACCAATCCCCCTTCTCCTTGGTCAGGTCGATACCCAGGGCTCCGGGATACCCCATCAGCGGCGAGGGAAGGTCAGCCTCGACGAAATACCCGCCCAGCTCGGAGATGCACTTCAGCAGCGGTTCCGTCTGAGCGTCGTTGGTGCAGAAGAACGCCGTGTCCTTACCGTATTTCTCCAACCATGCGGGCATCTTCTCCAGGATGAACTGCTGTGCGCCCGCCACCCCCACGTCACTCGTCGGGTCCGGCGCCGTCTCGAACACGAACTGGATGCCCAGATCCTTACACGCGGCCTCCATGATCGCACGGCGGCGGCCCAGCGTCTCGTAGCTCATGTGACGCGGGAAGGAAATGTGCACGAAGGTCTTGACCCCCAGCTCCCTGGCCGTATGCGGGATCAGATAGCCACGGCTGATGCTGTCCCCGTTGGCCACCAGATCGGCGGCCGAGGCGATCACGCCGGGATCCTCATGTCCCTCCCCGGCAAGAAGAATGACATCCGGGCGCTTCTCCCGCACGCGACGGAAGGCCTCCGTCGTTCCGGGGATGGCCTGATTGACCACGATGACCTTCAGCTTGGGATCGTCCACAAGGCCGACGATCTGGCCGATGGTCGTCTCCATCTCGGACATGAAGCTGTCGGGGTAGGTGATGTGCGTGATCATTCCCCCCTCGGACACACTGCCGTACTTCTGGATCAGCAGCTCCGCACCACGCAGGTCATCCTCGCTCTGGGACACGGTCCCCGTCACGATGCCGATGTGAAAAGGCACTTCCTCCGCTGCAGCCGCGGCCCCGGCTCCCAAGGCAAAAAGCAGCAACCCCCACAGCACAAACTTCCTCCTCAAAATAAAACGCCTCCTCACCACTTTGGCTTCCAATTTGGCTTCCAATCTTGAGAGCCATTCATCATATTATATCAATATCAAGATAAAATTCCTACGATAAAAAAAGAGGAGAGCAAAGATATTCCGCTCTCCTCCGTCCTTCCAAGAATCATAAACGGCAGGTTTTTCCACCCTATTGCGAGGTCTTGTCCCCCGATACATCCTCGGTAGCCGCGGATACGGCGTCCCCAGATTCGGGAGCCTTGGGAGCGAGGTCCTTCGAAGCCCCAGGGGCCGTCCTCGCAAAAAGGGCCTCGTCGTAGATCTCTACCTTGGCCTTATCCCGAAGGGACCGCTCGAAGGCCTCGAGGTTCTGGCGTTCCTTCTGCTGCTTCAGAAGCACGCGAACGTCCGCGCTCACCTCGTCGTAGGGAGTGATCCGTTCCTCGACCCTCTCGCTCTTGAGCCCTACGGCAAAGTCGTCGCTCGCCAGCTCGAGAACGTGGCTGACCTGACCGATATCCAGCGATTTCATCGGCGCCAGGGGCCCAACGTCGAAAGCGCCGCCGGAGAGGAATATCGCCTTGTCCGTAACGCTGATGACGTCCCTGGAGACCATGGCATC
>CAJPSE010000165.1 GCA_905373185.1 uncultured Fretibacterium sp. | reverse complement strand
GTGTAAGGCCAGAGTCCGATGCCCGTGATCCCGTAGGCGAAGTTCTGGAGGTTGTAGGGGAACAGCGGCACCAGTCGGGTGATCATCAGGAGCACGACGCCGCTGCGGCCGACGTCCTCGAACAGGACGCGCTTCAGATACCGGTTGCGTTCCACCCAGGGGGCGACGGCGTCCCTGAGGAAATAGCGGCCGGCCAGGAAGGCCAGGACCGCCCCCAGGGTCGCCGCGGCCAGGCAGAGGACAGTGCCCAGGAGAGGACCGAAGAGGAGCCCGGCGACGATCGCGAAGGTCACCCCCGGTAGGGCCAGAAGGACGCAGGCCGCCGTCGTCGCCGTAACGTAGATCAGCGAGGCCGTGAGGACGTCCCTGTGCACCGCTTCCCTCAGGGCCTCTAGGCCGCCTGGCCCCGACAGAAAATCCGACCAGCCGTAGTACCGGTCCAGTAGCACGATGGCGGCCATGAGCGAAAGCAGGATCAGCGGTTTTGTGTACCGCTTCATCCTGCGTTCCGAGTGGGACGCGCCTTCCTCTCCGTGTAGACCTGCTTGATCACGACGATCAGGATCGAGAGCGCGAAGAGGATCAGGAGTCCTGTGACGAAGAGCTTGGCCCCGCCCGTCAGCATCCCTCCGACGTAGGAGTAGACGATTGTCGCCGGAAGCTGTCCCACGCCCGTGGCGATGAAGAAGGGCCAGAAGTCCATGGAGGTCAGGCCCGCCGCGTAGCTGACGATGTCGAACGAGATGAACGGCAGGAGCCGGGCGATGAGGATGCTCTGGGTGCCGTGCCGCTTGAAGAAGGCGTCGATGGAGCGCAGGCCGGTCTTGCTGGAGAGCTTTTCCACGACATCGCGGCCGAGGATGCGGGCGATGTAGAAGCAGGCCGCGGCGCCGGCCATGGCGCTCGCCCAGGACAGGATGGCGCCGCGCCACCAGCCAAAGAGGTTGGCGTTGGCGAAGGTGATCAGGAAGGCCGGGAGCGGCGCCACGATGGACTGGAAGACCATCAGGAGGAAGGAGACCGTTGCAGCCATGGTCCCGTAACGCTCGACGAAGCTGCGCACCGCCGCGAAGTCGCCGGTTGCGAAGGCGGCGAAGATGGAGTCGATGATGCTCTTGTACGGCGGCCAGACGAAATAGGCCCCGATCGCCGCGGCGAGCAGGATCAAAAGGATGGCCTTTCCGGCGTATTTTTTGCCTGCCTTACCCGGCTGTCCGGGCTCATGGATGGCGTCTTGTACGTTTTTCGTTTCACTCATGTGGAATACCTCCAAACGGAACCGCCCGTCCCGAGAGTGGGACGGATGACAAAAGGCGTCCTCCCTGCCGGCAGGGGCTGTCCCAAGGGACGGCCGGCGTGAGGAACGGCAGGGTACGGATGAGCCACAGCCTCCGCCTCCGGGGAACGAAGGCCGAGTACAGGGGGGACGTTGGTGGGGTTTTGCCTTTGCAGACGAAACTGCCCACGCGAGGATCCGGTTGCCGGGCTACAGGGAAGGGAGCCCGTCCAGAGGAAGGAGCCGGGGGCGGGAAGCCGGATTCGCAGCGCCCGCTGTGGCGCACACGTGCACACCGTGCAGCGAATGCGAAACGCGTCATGTGAATACGGCCATGGCTCTTCCTCCTTCCGTTTGGGGCTTATCGCTATTGTACACCAGGACCGGAGATTTGGATTGACGGAACATGCCGCCCCGGGACGCGGCTTCCCAAGAAGCCGGAAAACAAGCGGGGCTATGGATCCCGCTGTTTCGGCCCGGTATCCCCGGGCCTGATCCGGCCTGCGAGGTTACTTTTGAAATTGTGATAAAATCCGTCTGTACAAGCGGTTTAACTGTTTGGGGAGGTGCGCTTTATGTCGAACTTCAAGTCGTCCTTTGTCTCCACGATGTCCGATGAGCGACGGAAGGAGATTGCAAAACAAGTTTCGGCTGCTGTTAGAGTTGGTGATATGGAGCTTGCAGGCAAACTCGCTTTTCAGATTCCTTTGTCGCTGCCGCGAGCAAGGGTTCTCAAAGCTGACTGGGGTATTGAAAGGCTCAAGAGATCCGGTCACAACTTAGATGACGCAGTGGCGGCTTATGGAAAAGAATGGCTTGAATACTGATATCCTTTCTGAACGCGAAGAACGTTTCGATCACGTTCTCTCGATTTTTGAGACTGTCGCCGAGAACGAGGAGCGCACGGAGTTCAACGATGCACTCCGTGAAATGTCCATTCTTCTCCGCGAAGCCGCTCAGGATGGCGACGTGATGCACGCTATCCGCCTCGAGCGGCAGTGCATCGCCTTGGATCAGACCAGACGGCCGGACAGAATCGACGAGCTGAACCGGCAGCTCCTTAAGAGCAGCGCGGCGGAGCAGGGGGTGCGCTTTGTGATGGACGCACCAGCCTACAGGGCGCAGCTCGAAAAGGTATTCATCCATGGGATACCGGAATTGTCCAGCGGAGAACCCTACGAAAGATTCGTGTCCGATCAGAAACGCTATCTCGAGGCATCCAAAAAGAACTTTCGGACACAGGAGGAAGTGGACTTCTTCAACGCCAGAATATCCAACCTGAATGCAGTGATAGGAAACTTCAAGGAGCTCCAGGAAAAAGCCGTATTCCCGGAGCGCGCAGCCGCCAAGCTGGAAGCCCGGAAGCTGGTTGGTGATGAAGGACAGGTCTTCCGTCCCAGAGCGAAAGGGGAACGCTGTTACAAGGGTGAAATCCTGGCTGTTACAAAGACCCACGCCGTCCAGCGGTTCTCCGCCCGGGCTGTCTGTGTCCACGCCCTGGAGGATTTCCCCGACGGAGCCAAACCCACCGTGGGAGAAGTTCTTCTCATCCGTTATGCCGACGCTCGGATAAAATCCGTGGAACCCGTTCCGCAAAGGAATCAGATAAAAGCGCCAAAAGACCTCGAAAGATGAAATGCCTCGTCGCAGGATAATCCACCCGCAACGCTTCCGACGGGGGCGCATCGGAAAAAGCGATTCCCGATCCTCCTCGCCCTCCTGATCGGCTTCCTTTCGCTCCTCCTGCCGGAGCATATATGCGATCCCCTGGGGGCTTGTATCCTTGCTTGTCCCTGAGGCACGAAGTTGGTTCAGTCCCTTTCCCTGTGTACGGACGCTCAAGGGTTTCGATTGGGATTCGAGCACTGCGGACAGGCGCCAGATAGAGGAGTTGAGTCACTGCCGCTGGGTAGCGAACGGGGACGCGCTGCTCTTTTTAGGTCTGTCCGGAGTGGGTAAGACGCACTTGGCGATAGCGCTGGGCCGGGCAGCGATCGAGCGGGGGTATTCGACATTGTTCACCTCTGCAGTAGGGTTGTTGACGAGCCTGACGAAGGCACAAAGCGAGGGGCATCTCGAGGAGCGCTTAACGCTGTTCTACAAACCGAAGCTGTTGATAGTGGACGAGCTGGGGTATCTTTCTTTCGAGCGGGAGTGCGCGCATCTGTTTTTCCAGCTGATCTCACGTCGGTACGAGAGAGGGAGCCTGCTGGTGACGAGTAACCGCAGCGTGTCCGAATGGATGGGGAGATGTGTTTGGGGATAACGTTGTGGCGACGGCGATATTGGACCATCTGCTGCACCACAGCATGGTGGTGACGCTGCGTGGGGATAGTTATCGGCTGCTCATACTAATCCGCCTTTAAAGAGGATTTAATCCAAGGAAAGAGTGTGAGAGCTTGAATCATTTTAGGGACAGAGCTTCCATCAAAACTCTTTCGACATGCTCAAGGCTCCTGAACAAGCGGTTACAGAAATACTTCTCCCTCAACATGTCCCATATGTGCTCCGCAGGATTGCATTCAGGAGAATAGGCTGGCAACCACTCCAGGCGCATATTATTGGGCAGGGCCAGCCGACTGCCCGTATGCCATGCTGCTTTGTCCATCACCACAACCAGATAATCCTCCGGGTAAGTTCGGGAGAGCTCTTCCAGAAACACCCCCATAGCTCTGATGCTGACTTCCGGCAGAATCAGAGAAAACAGAGCTCCATCCTCCGGGCAGACGGCTCCATAAACATAAAGGTATTTGCGAACCAGGTGGGAAGGAACTGAAGGTCGGACACCCCTCGGCGCCCAACAGGCACAAAGGTTGCTGATACACCCAAAACGAGCTTCATCCTGGAAGAAAAGACGAACCTTTCTCCCCTCACTCTCTGGGAGCCGACGCACTTCATCAAGCAGTATCGGGAGTTTTTTTAAAAGC
>CAJPSE010000164.1 GCA_905373185.1 uncultured Fretibacterium sp. | reverse complement strand
CCGGGCCCTTTATTGGCGTCTGCATGGCCCGTCCTGGTGGCAAAGGCTTTTGCCCCGGACCCTGTGGGTTCCGACTCGTCCCCTTGACGACCTTGCGGCCTGGGCCATCGCCATGCGGGGGATGGCCGGGCCTGTCGAATGATGTGATCGACAAAAATTTTTGATAAGCGCGCCGGGTTCTTTGTTGGAGAGGGCGTGGTAACGTGGAAGGGAGTCGTTCAGCGATATGGCTGGTATGGATAAGCTTGCCGTTCTCGTCAACAGCTTTGGTTCATCCGTGATCTCCGTGGGGCGGGAGGTAGGGTTGGACATCTCTTTGAACAAATCCCAGGTCTCCCCGGGGGTCAAGGTGGCCAATATATGCGCGGCCTCGCTGATCGGGATCGTGGGGAACGGGACGCATGGAACGGCGGTCATCATGCTCGACGAGATCGGGTTCAAGGCCGTCGTGTCGGCGATGTCGGGCGGCATGATCGCGGCCGACCTGAACGACCCCGTCTCCATGAGCGTGATCGGCGAGCTTTCCAACATGGTCAGCGGCCGTTCCCTGATTCAGGCCGCCCTTGCAGAGGTGGACGTGACGCCTCCCCAGTTGATCGTCGGGGACAACATCCAGAACGTCCCGACCCAGGCCGCCGGGGTGAAGTGCTTTACGCTTCCCTTTTCCCTGCAGCCGACGGGCGTGCTCTATCTGGTGCTCTCCTTCAACGCCGCCTGAGGCGGGCTGCTCCGAAGAAAGGAGCTGCTGGAGGATGGACGTTCGGGGTCCTTCCTCGGGTTTCGGCGTGGAGTAAAAAGTAAGGGAATGTGGGGCGGCGCGGCTCGGTGGGCCCCGCCGTTTTTGTATTCGAGGAAGCGCCGATTCAATCGGCGCTTCCTCGAGGTCCGGACGGAGGATGTGGTGAGAGTGCGGAAATTTTTATGCGTGCTGCTGGCTCTGTGTCTGTCCCCATCCCTTGTGGCCGAGGCGGGGGTCGTGCTGGTCCTCTCCGGAGGCGGGACTCGCGGGTTTGCCCATATCGGCGTGATCGAGGCCCTGGAGGAGCGCAAAATTCCCATCGTCGGCATCGTCGGGACGAGCATCGGCTCCCTGATCGGCGCGCTCAAGGCCAGTGGGTACGACGCGGCGGCGATGCGGCAAATCGTCGGAGAGCTGGACCTTCCCTCCCTGCTTGCGGAGAACACGGGGCCGATGTTTGTCTTTACCGGAAACGACCGGAGGGCCAGGACGAGCACGGTGTCCGCCCTGACCTACAAGAAGTCGGGCCGGCAGCGGGGCCCCTTGGGGATACTGACGGGGGACAAGCTCTACCAGTATTTTACGCAGCTGATGCGGCACGTGACCGTGACCGACTTCTACGACCTCCCCATCCCCTACGCCGCCGTGGCGACGGACATCCAGACGGGGGAGAAGGTCGTGCTCCGCGGGGGCAGCCTTCCCTCCGTGATGAGGGCCTCGATGTCCATCCCCGCTCTCTTCGAGCCATGGGAGATCAATGGCCGCCTCCTGGTGGACGGCGGACTGGTCTCGAACCTTCCGGTCGATGCGGCCAGGGAGCTGTTTCCGGGCGTCCCCGTAATCGCCGTGGACGTCTCGGAGCCCCCATCCCAGGACCGTGTGCTCAACTCCTATATAGACATTATCGATCAGTCCCTCACGGTCATGATGCGGAAGACCACGGGCGAGGAGGGAAAACACGCGGACCTGCTGATATCCCCCAAGGTCCGAAGCTTCTCGTTCCTCGATTCCTCGAGGGCGGACGACATCATCGAGCGCGGCCGGGAGGCCGTCCTGCCCCATATGGATGAGGTCGCCAGGCTCTCGGACCTCGGCCCGGGGCTTTTGGATCTGGACCTGAACGGGACCCGACTCGCCTCCAACGTCGTCGGAGACATCCAGGTCGAGGGCCTGCCCGAAAAAATGGCCTCGGACCTTCGCAAACGCTGTCTCGTCTGGGTCGGCAGGCCTGTGGACAGGGACAGGATCGAACATCTGGTCCAGCGCCTGACGGAGTCCCCCAGCATCGCCACGGTGGATTACCAACTGGGCCGCACCGCGTCTGGGGACGCGTTGGTCCGGCTGGACGTGCGGCAGAGTCCGGAGCTCGAGATCGGGGTGTCCGGCTATACGACGAACCTGCACCGCAACCGCTGGCTCTACGTCAAGGGCGTGGCCCGAGGCCTGTTCTCGGATTACGACAACCTTTCGGGGGTCCTGAGGCTCGGCGAGCAATGGGGGATCGACCTTTCTTACCAGACAGCGCCCGAGCCCATGAACGCGTGGGAGGTCAACCTGGCGGCGCATAACTGGAAGATCGATTCCAACGGCGGGATGCGGGACTGGGACCGTTATGCCCTGGGGGTGAACCGGCTCTTCCGCTGGGGAGACGTCCGCCTTGGGGTGGGGCTGGCGTACGAGCACGTGGAGGGGACCCGCGGAGCGAGCGGCGACGGGCACAACGCCGTGGGACCGACCTTTTTCGCCGCCTACGATACCCTGGATATCCCGGGCGATCCCACGAAGGGCCATGCATGGCGGCTCAATGCGTGGTGGCCTAACCTGGAGGAGCTCAACTACCGGCTCACCTATTTCAAGCCCCTCGAGGTCGGCGACAACTGGCGGACGTACTTCCGGCTGGGCTACGCGGAGGGGGACATGGACTTCCGCAGCCACGCCGCCTACCTCGGGGCCGCCGAGGAGCTCTATTCGCTTTCCTCTCGCCCGGTGGAGGCCGAGCGCATGGTCTGGGCCAACGTGGCCTTCCGGAGGGTACTGAACCGGAGCGTCCTGGGGATCGTGGCCGTGGAGCTATTCGGGAGCTACGGCTATGCGATGGACAGGGAATACGGAAAAATAGCCTCTCCCTGGGAGGTCGGCCTGGCCGTGAACTTCCCGAACAACATCATCGACGCGAAGCTCGCGGCGATGTACGGCTCCGAGGAGTTCAAGGTGGGATTCTTCCTGGGGGTTCCTATCTGGGATCATTATCCCCTGCCGTAAAACGGATGGGGCGAAGCGAAGAGGACGGCCCGGCGAAGAGCCGCGGCCGCAGTTTTGGGAGGTCTCGTGTACGATGGCGCGCAACATCACTTCGCGGAGTGTCGATTATTCTCAATGGTATCTCGATGTCATCAGGGTCGCGGAGCTGGCGGACTACGCCCCGGTCCGGGGCTGCATGGTCATCCGGCCGACGGGCTACTCCATCTGGGAGTCCGTGCAGCGGCACTTCGACGACGCGTTCAAGAGGACCGGACACGTCAACGCCTATTTTCCGCTCCTCATCCCCAACTCCTTTCTGGAGAGGGAGGCGGAGCACGTCGAGGGCTTCGCGCCCGAGTGCGCCATGGTCACCCATGCGGGAGGGGAGGAGCTGGAGGAGCCCTTCGCCGTGCGCCCGACCTCCGAGACGGTCATCGGGCACATGTACAGCAAATGGATTCAGTCCTGGCGCGACCTGCCCGTCCTGATCAATCAGTGGTGCAACGTCATGCGCTGGGAGAAGCGCCCGCGCCTTTTCCTGAGGACCTCGGAGTTCCTGTGGCAGGAGGGGCACACGGCGCATGCGACGGAGGCGGAGGCCCGCGAGGAGACCCTGAGGATGCTCGAGGTCTACCGACAGGTCATGGAGGACGTCCTGGCCCTGCCGGTCGTCCCGGGTGAGAAGACCGAGGGGGAGCGTTTCCCCGGGGCCGTGGATACCTACACCTGCGAGGCCATGATGAGCGACGCCAAGGCCTTGCAGGCCGGGACCAGCCATTTCCTGGGGCAGAACTTCGCCCGGGCGTTCGAGATCCGTTTCCAGAACAGGGCGGGCGATCTGGAGGAGTGCTGGACGACGAGCTGGGGCATCTCGACGCGCCTGATCGGCGCCCTGATCATGACGCACTCCGACGACGACGGCCTGATCCTCCCGCCTCGGGTGGCGCCGACGAAGACGGTGCTGCTCCCCATATCGACGGACGAGGCGCTGCTGGACGGGTCCCTGCTGCCCAGGGCCAAGGAGTTTTCCAGGCAGCTGAACGACGCGATGGGCGGCCTTCATACCCTCGTCGACACGCAGTTCCACATGAGGCCGGGGGACCGCTTCTTCCATCATCTGCAAAGGGGCGTCCCGCTGCGGCTCGAATTAGGGGAGAAGGACATGAGGGCGGGGACGGTCCGGGCCGTGCGCCGCGACACGGGGGAAAGGCTCGACATCGCCCACGACGCCCTGGTCCCGACGGTGACGAGGGTGCTGGAGGATATTCAGTCCTCGATGTACGCCCGGGCCAGGGC
>CAJPSE010000163.1 GCA_905373185.1 uncultured Fretibacterium sp. | reverse complement strand
GGGCGAGAAGGACGCGTAGCCGTTCGGGGGCCGCCACGGCCTCCCCGGGCGAGAGCCTGCCCGGCACGACCTCCAGGGGCGCCGAGGCGCCGGCGGGCGTGGGCTCCACGGCGACGCCCAGGACATGGGCCAGGCGCTCCGCGGACCGCCCCTCGAGCCCCGCCACCGAGAGCGGCGCAACGGATCCCGACCCACGCGACAGGGGTCCTCCGCCCAGTGGGCGCGCGGGCCTGTCGGGGCGGGAGAAGACCGCACACATGTCCTCGATGGGCGTGACCAGGGCCAGGTTGTGGTCGCTGAAGCTCCATCCGCTCCCCACGGCCCCGGCCAGCCTGCCCCCGATGTAGACCGGGGACCCGCTCATGCCCTGGGCCACGCCCCCCGCCCGGTTGTTCGCCGACGGCAGGAGCCGGACCAGGATGGAACGGCTCACCTCCCCCTTCTGGGGGATGACGTCCACGACCTCCAGGGGCAGGCG
Source organism: uncultured Fretibacterium sp. (assembly GCA_905373185.1). Classification (GTDB taxonomy): domain Bacteria; phylum Synergistota; class Synergistia; order Synergistales; family Aminobacteriaceae; genus CAJPSE01. The sequence goes on along the minus strand of CAJPSE010000163.1, from coordinate 3,838 downwards.
CTCCGGGCGCGTCCCCCTGAGGACCGTGAGCAGATAGCCCCTCATCCCGGCCCTCAGCGCCCCCGCGGGGACGATCGGCTGCTCGGGAACGAAGGGAACGAGGGGCTTGTGGATCTCAACGGGCGCGGTCCGGGACTCCTCCCCAAACGCCGGGCTCCAGGCCCACGAGCAGGCACAGATGCAGAGCAGGACGGCGGCAAGGCGCCGTACCGAAAGACCATTCAAGAGACAACAACTCCATCCCAAATCAGATAAACGAACGACGGGGAACCCCGGCCGTGCCGGCCCCCGAACGGCTACGCGTCCTTCTCGCCCCGCGCGTGCCAGCGCAGGTAGCCCATGATGAAATCGTCCAGGTCCCCATCCAGGACGGCCTGAACGTTGCCCTTCTCGACCCCGGTGCGGTGGTCCTTGGCCAGGGTATAGGGGTGCAGCACGTAGGAACGGATCTGGCTGCCCCACGTGCTCTCCTTCTTGTCCCCGACCACGGAGGCCAGCTCGTCCTGACGCTCCTGCAAAGCCAGCTCGTAGAGCTTGCTTTTCAGCACGTGCATCGCCACCTGGCGGTTCATGTGCTGGGACCGCTCGTTCTGGCAGCTGACCACGATCCCCGTCGGGATATGGGTGATGCGGACGGCGGAGTCCGTCCGGTTGACGTACTGCCCGCCCGCGCCGCTGGCCCGGAAGGTATCCACCCGCAGGTCCTCGGGGCGCACCTCCACGTCTACGTCGTCGGGGAACTCCGGCGACACCCCCACCGACGCGAAGCTGGTGTGCCGCCGATGCGCGGAGTCGAACGGCGAGATGCGCACCAGGCGGTGCACGCCCTTCTCGGCCTTCAGGAAGCCGTAGGCGTGGTCGCCCTCCACCATCACCGTGGCGCTCTTGATCCCCGCCTCCTCGTCGGACGCGGCCTCCAGCACCGTGGCCTTCAACCCCTCGCGCTCCGCGTAGCGCAGGTACATCCTGAGCAGCATCTCCGCCCAGTCCTGGGAGTCCAGCCCCCCGGACCCGGCGTGCACCGTCAGGATGGCGTTGGACGTATCGTAGTCCTCGTCCAGCAGGATCAGGAGCTTGTGACGGTCCAGCGCCCGGCGCAGCTCCTCCGCGCGCCGCTCGAACTCCCTCTGGAGCTCGGCATCGTCGCCCTCCCGCAGCATCTCCTCCAGGACCTCCAGGTCGTCCAGCTCGGACGCGACCTTCTCCCACTCCGAGAGACGCCCGTTGACCGACGAGAGCTCCTTCAGGACGTCCTGGTTCCCCTCGCGGGACCAGAAGTCCGGGGCCGAGGTCGCCCGCTCCAGCTCTTTCGCCCGTTCCCTCAGCGCAGGCAGGTCAAAGGCTGTCCTGCAGCTCCCGTTTCAGGGCCCGCAGTTCCTCCAATACCGACACGTTCGCGACGATCATGTTCATTCCTCCAACTATTTTTCCAGGCCGGGGCGGACCTCCGCCCACTCAAGGATACAGACATAATAACTCAACATCCCGTCCTGTCCAATCCCGCAGGACGGGGGATTCGGCCTCGCGGCAAAAGCCCCAAACCGGAGCTTATTCCAATTCCAAATCGTTTGTAGGCAAGGCGGCTTTTGCGAACCGTAGCGATGGCGTACAAAGAAGTACGTCGGACCGAAGGTTTGCGAAGCAGCCAAGGTGAGCCTTTACTCTTCACTTACGTCGACAACGTGGTAACAGTACCACGTGTCGACGTAAGCGACTGACACGCCATTCAAGACCTGTCGGCCTTGAAGAGGCGGTCATCTGCTTAAACGAAGCATACGAACGATTTGGATTTGGAATCAGGGTCTCATCTTCTCCTCGATGGCTAACAGTAGCGACCGAAACGCAGACTCGAAGGCCGAGAGCCCGTCCGACAGCAGCGTGGAACAGACCGCGTCGAGGTCGATCCCCAGCTCCGCGATCCGTTTCTCCAGCGCCCCGTCCGGGGCGGCGTCGAGCGTCCGCTCCGCGCGGCCGTGGTCCAAAAATGCGGTCAGGGTCTTTGGGGGAACGGTGTTCACCGTATCCGGCCCGATCAGCGCCTCCAGATACAGCACGTCCGAGTACGCGGGGTTCTTCGTCCCCGTGCTGGCCCAGAGCGGGCGCTGGACCCTGGCCTCCCGGCCCGGCCCGGCCAGGGCATCCCACCTCGGCCCGGAGAAGATGTCGCGGAAGCGCCGGTACGTCGCCCGAATGCCGTCGATGGCTGTCTTCCCCAGAAGCGCCGTCTCGCCCCTGGCCGTCAGGAGCTTGTCCACCGCCGTGTCCACACGGCTGACGAAGACCGACGCGACGGACGCGACCGCCAGGGGCAGGCGCCGAAGGGCCCGGGCCTCCAGGCCCCGGACGTACGCCTCCGCGACCGACGCGTACTGCGCCGTGGAGAAGATCAGCGTGGCATTGACGTTGACTCCCGCAGCAATGCACGCCTCGAGCGCCTCGACCCCCTCAGGGGTCGCCGGGATCTTGATCATGACGTTCGGACGGTCCAGGGCGGCGAAGAGGCGCTTCGCCTCGGAGACGGTGCTGTCCCGGTCGGACGCCAGCAGGGGGTTGACCTCCAGGCTGACGTAGCCGTCCAACCCCCGGGTGCGGTCATGGACGGGCCTGAGGATATCGGCCGCCGCGCCGACCTCGCGCAGCGTCAGGGCCTCGTAGATCTCCGCCGCACTTCTGCCCTCGCGGGCCATCTCCGCGATCTCGCCGTCGTAGTCCTTCGTGTTCGCGATGGCCTGCTCGAAGATCGAGGGGTTCGTCGTCACCCCGACGACGCCCTGCTCGATCCAGCGCTCCAGCCCCCCGGAGAGGATGAGGTCCCGGCTGATCGTATCCAGCCAGACGCTCTGCCCCAACTCCGCCGCCTCGTGCAATACCGTCCTCATGGCGGTTACCGCCTCCTGTTCTTATTTCGGTTCTTCCTCGCAAAACCTCTTCACGATTCCTCTTCCGGCTCCGCCCCCGAAAGCCCGGCGGCCCCGCCGCGGTCCCAGTGAAAGCGCCCCATATCCGCCCGCCCGTCGGGTGTGAAGAGGACCCCCTCGCGCTCGAGAAGACGCCTCTGCCCTCCGGGCCCGAAGGCCTCCGTCACCGATCCGTCCGAGCGGACGACCCGATGGCAGGGCAGGCGCAGCTCCCGCGGCACGGAGGCCATCGCGCACCCCACCGCACGAGCCGCGCGGGGCGAGCCGCACCACGCGGCAATCTGCCCGTAGGAGGCGACGCGGCCCCGGGGAATCCGGGCGACGAGCGCGTAGACCTTCTCCGTGAACGTCATCGGGACCTCCAGTATAATGGAAACGGGGGTTTTGCTCTCCCATTATACATTTTATTCAAGACACCCCGACCGGATAGAGGGGACTCAAATCCCCAAAGAATCGAGACATGGAGGGCTGAAGATGATGAGGATCGAGGGAGCGCGTGAGCGCCTTGTTCTGACGACGGACATCGGCATCCTGACCCTGATTGCGGACGGGGAGGCCCTCGTCGGCGTGCACTTCGGGGGCGAAGGGGGCTCCCCCCGCTCCCCCGAGCCGGCGGAGCGGGGCGGGAGCCCTCTGTTGACGGATGCGGCCCGGCAAATAGGCGAATATCTGCGGGGGGAACGAAGGGACTTCAACGTCCCGATACGGCTGGAGGGGACGGACTTCCAGCTCCTGGTCTGGAATGCGCTTCGGACCATCCCCTACGGCGAGACCCGAACCTACGCGGAGGTCGCGGCCCAGATCGGCAGGCCCCGAGCCGTCCGGGCCGTGGGCGGGGCCAATCACCGCAACCCTCTGCCCCTCATCGTCCCCTGCCACCGCGTCGTCGGGGCCGACGGGACGCTGGTGGGGTTCGGGGG
>CAJPSE010000162.1 GCA_905373185.1 uncultured Fretibacterium sp. | reverse complement strand
CCTGGAGAGCCCCGGGGAACGTCTTTTGATTGCGGGGCGCCCTCTCGATGCGGACCGATGGATGGCCGCGGTTCAAAAGACTGTGGATGCCATGAGGGGAGACTCGTCGCTCGAGGCGGATCCCCCCTCTTATTTTGAGATGGTGACAGCGGCGGCCTTTTGCCTCGCATCGGAGGAGCGGGCGGATGTCGCGGTGGTCGAGGCGGGCCTGGGGGGGAGGGTGGATGCGACGAACCTGCTGGGCGACGTCGCCTGTTCCGTCGTCGCCTCCGTCTCCATGGATCACTCCGAATACCTGGGGGACACGCTCGAGAAGATCGCGGGGGAGAAATTTGCCGTCGTGCGCCCCGGTGTTCCGGCCTGCTACCTGGGAGACAATGCCGGGCTGATCCCGCTCTTCAAGTCCTTCTGCGGCAGGGCGGGAGCCCTGCCCCACGTCGTCTCCGAGGAGTTCGAACCGGTAAACGTCCGTGTGACGGACTGCGGTTGCTCCTTCGATTTCGTCGGCAAGAGCCTGTCCCTTCGGGATATCCATATTGGCCTTGTCGGACGTTATCAGGTGTCCAACGCGGCGCTTGCCCTGTCGGTTCTGGATCGGACGTGGGATCGCTTTCCCCGGCTCACCCCCGAGGGCGTTCGCAAGGGGATGGAGGCCGCCTTTTGGCCGGGCCGCCTGGAGGTGGTGCGGAAAGCCCCCCTCGTCCTCCTGGATGGAGGGCACAATGAGGACGGGGTCCGGAAGCTGGTGGAGAGCGTCCGGGAACTTTGGCCGGACCGCAGGGTCGGAGTTGTGTACGCGGCCATGCGGGACAAGGCGTATGGAGCCTGCCTTTCCCTGCTGCAGGGGCTGTCGCCGACGCTCTACGTCACGGCCGTCCCCGGGCTTTCGAGGAGCCTCGAACCCGCCGGGCTTCTGAAGGCGGCCGAGAGCCTTTCGTGGCGGAACACCCCGTGTCCCTTCGATTCCCCTCTCGACGCCGTGGAGGCCGCGGCGGCGGAGAATGAAGTCGTCCTTGTCTGCGGCAGCCTCTACCTGATCGGCTGGATTCGCCCCAGGCTGCAGGGGCTGAAAAATGAATGAAGCGGGAGAAGGATGGCGAAAAATGGATCTCTTGTCGAGACACCTGCAGTGTACCCCGGGTAACTTCGAGGTAACGGAGCGAGACGGACAGACGGTCCTGGAGTTCTTGCCGGGTGCCTCGTTTGCGGAGGTGCGCCTGTTCATGAGGGGAAAATTCCTGAATGCTACGGGTGGGAGGGCCGGACTCATCCGGGAGCGTCTGATCCCCTGGCTGGGAGAGCCCCTTCCGCTGGTTGCGCCCCATCAAGTCCATGGGGTCTCCATTCTCGAGGCCGCGCCGGAAAACGTCCTGCCCCTTACGCCTCAGGCCGACGGGGTCCTTTTGGCGAGTCCCGGCCTGGAGGCGTCGCTGCGCTTTGCGGACTGCGCCCCCGTGGTGGTCATGCCCTCCGAGGAATGGGCTGTCGCCGGGACCCCCTGGGTGCTCCTGATGCACTCCGGTTATAAGGGGACGGTGCAGAACATCGTTCGCTCTGGGCTCGACGAGGTTGCCAATCGTTTCGGGGCCGATGCCGTGCGCTCGGCCTCCGCCTGGGTGGGGCCCTGCATCGGCGGTGCCAATTATCCCCGAACGATGGAGGAATGGACGGCCCGGGGCCTTGAGGTCTTTCATGCCGAGAACGTCTGTGAAATGGAGGGGCATTTCTATTTCGATATCGCGGGAGAGCTACGACTGCAGCTGATGGAGTCGGGAATGGACCAGGACCGCATCTTCGTTTCGTGTTTGGATACCTTCAAGAGCCGGGACATCTGTTATTCTTACAGAGGAGGGGATCGGGAGGACAGGATGTTCCTTCATGCCTGCCTGCGCGCGGTCTGAGGCGTTTTTTCCGTTCTTTTCGCTTGTCCTGATCTTTCAGAGAAGATTGTTTTGGGACTTGCCACAAAATCGCCTTCGACGGGGATAATAAGAAGAAACGGAAAAAGAAAAGGGGTACTTGGAGTATTCGAGGACCCTTTGTCTCTTACGAATCCTGGAGGACAACCGCGATGGAATCGGCGATCAAGAGGGTGGGCGTGATCGGTGTCGGCCATTTGGGACAGCATCATGCGCGGGTATATACGGAGCTTTTGGATGCACGCCTGGTCGGCGTTGCGGATCGGGACGAGGAGCGCGCGCATCTGATCGGCGAAAATCTTGGAGTCCCTGCCTATTCCACGATGGAGGAGTTGATCGGTCGGCAAGCCCCGGACGCGGTCTCGATCGTCGTTCCTACCAGCCTTCATTTCGATGTGGCCAGGACGGCGATGGAGGCGGGAATCCATGTCCTGGTGGAGAAGCCGGTGACGACCCGTCCCGATGAGGCCGAGGAGTTGCTGAAGCTTGCCGCGAAGAAGGACCTGGTCCTTCAGGTCGGCCATATCGAGCGGTTCAACAGCGCCGTGCGCTATATCTCCCAGACGGTCCACAGCCCCATCTATTTGGAGTCCAAACGAATAGGGCCTTTCTCCCCGCGCATCAACGACGTGGGGGTCGTCTTGGACCTGATGATCCACGACATCGATATCGTCCTTTCCCTTGTCTCGTCCCCCATAGCCCGGATTGCGGCGACGGGGCGGTGCGTCCATACGGACCACGAGGACATCGCCGATGCCCAGATAACCTTCGAGAACGGGGTCATGGCCCATATCCTGGTCAGCCGCGTCTCGGAGAAGAAGCAGCGGCAGCTGGACATCATGGAGCCCCAGCGCCACATCACGGTGAACTACGAGACGCAGACCGTCCAGATCAATCGATGCGTCCGGGACTCCAACGGTCAGACCGAGATTCTGGAGACGCCGATCTTCCCCAAGAGCGAGCCCCTCAAGCTGGAGCTGGCCCATTTTATCGGCTGTGTCAGGGAGAGGCGCCAGCCCCTCGTGGGGATACGGGACGGCAAACGAGCCTTGGAGGTCGCCATCGAGGTACTTCGTCAAATCCACGAGCGCCCTGTCGTGCAGGGGGATATCGCACGCTTGGGAGCCGTTTCCTGAAGGGGCGGAGAGGACAGGGAGCCGCTTGCAGCGGATTGACTGTGTGGGACAAACAAAAAGGGAGCCCGCCAGGGCTCCATTTCTTTGTCTTGTCAGTTTGGAACTTAACCTAGAAAGGGTGGAGGATGGCTTAAAGCTTTTCGACGTTGGCTGCCTGGGGACCTTTCTCGCCGTTCACGATTTCAAAAGACACCTTCTGGCCTTCGGCAAGGGTTTTGAATCCGTCGCCAAGAATAGCGCTGTAGTGCACAAAAACATCCTTACCTTCGTCAGCCGTAATGAAACCATACCCCTTGCTCTCGTTGAACCACTTCACGGTACCCTGAGCCATCAAGAAAAGCCTCCTAAAACAGAAGAAATTACCGACCCTTGAGACGGTGTAGATACAGATTACAGTGATTGTGAGGATATGTCAAGAGCCAGGGAGCAGCTTGCCGGCGAACTGTTGTCATATCGTGGCATTGGCTTGCAAACTGCCTTTGATATACTTGAGGAGGAAAACATGGGACGGGGCTTTCGATGTCGAGGTCGAGGACAAAGACACTGTTTTGCCTAAAAGGAGGGTGCAATGCTTCTGGTGATGGACGTGGGCAACACCACGACGGTCGTGGGGATATTCGACGGGGAAAAACTGACGGCGCATTGGCGGCTTTCTTCCATTCTGCATACGTCCGACGAGCTGGGAATTTATCTGCTCACCCTGCTCGGGACCAAGGGGTTGGGGCCCGAGGGGATCGATGGAGCGGTGTTCGCGAGCGTCGTTCCCCCCCTCGACCTCCCCGTGAGCGAGGCGATACGGAACTTTCTGGGTGTCGAGGCGCTGAAGGTGGACGCCTTCACGGACATTGGCATGGAGATACGTTACGCCTCTCCGCGTGAGGTCGGGGCGGACCGCATCGTCAATGCCCTGGGCGGACGCACGAAGTATGGGGCGCCGCTCATCGTCGTCGACTACGGGACGGCCATCACCCTCGACGTCGTGTCCGTGGATGGGGCCTATCTGGGAGGCGTGATCGCCCCCGGCCTCGTATCGGGGATCTCGGCGCTCTTCGGCCGTACCGCCAAGCTGCCACAGGTCGGCGTGGAGCTGCCGCCCTCGGTCATAGGGCGCAATACCAACGAGTCCATCCAGTCCGGGATCCTCTTCGGCAATGCGGGGCTGACGGATCGGCTTGTGGAGATGGTACGTTCCGAGCTCGGCGTCCAGGCCAGGGTGGTGGCCACGGGCGGACATGCGGAGCTCATGGCCGAGCTCTCCAGGACCATCGATCAGGTGGACCCCTGGCTCACCCTGGACGGCCTGCGCC
>CAJPSE010000161.1 GCA_905373185.1 uncultured Fretibacterium sp. | reverse complement strand
GCTGAGGGCCGGGACCGGAAGCTGAACGCACCACTTCAGAGGACCAACCCCTCCGGCCCTTCGGGCCACCTCCCCTTTCAGGGGAGGCAAAAAGAAGAGGCGCGTTGTTAGGCCCCCGGTTTATTAGGCCCCCCTGGAAGGGGGGCTGGCGAGCCCCGCAAGGGCGAGACTGACGGCCCGTGAGCGTCAGCGAACGGCAGCCGGAAGGCTCCCCGAAGGGGGGACTGAGGGGTTGTTTTGGCCCCTTAGGGGAGGCAAGGCAAGCTGGACGTGCCTTCGGAGCAGGGAGGCCCTTTGAGAGGGGACATCGGAATGGTGGGCGCAGCCGTTGTCGACGAGGAACGAGAAGAGGGCAAGCCAGTAGTGGCCAGTGGCCTCGAGGCCAATGACGGTCTGGCCTTTGTTAAATGGGGCGGGAGATTCCGACAGCGATTGAAAGCTTTCGCTCTGCTCAATCGTGCTGCTCTGAGAAAGCCAGGGCTCACTCTTCTTTGCGGGCTTGGCGTCTCAAGGAGGCGACGAGCTTTCCCGACAAACCTGGAAGTAGTTTACCATCCCTGGTAGCTCTTCCACATTACTTATTCTACGAGGAGGACGTTAGCCATGGCGCTGTTCGGACGCAACCCCAACGAGGCCGCCTACGTCGGGGGCAGGAAGCAGTTTACCGACGTCATCAAGAACACGGGGCCGGGCAACCTGCTGATATGGCTCAACGGAGAGGAGGACTTCAACACCAACTCCACCCTGATCGTGGCCGAGTCGGAGGAGGCGCTGTTCTTCCGGGACGGCATCGTGGAGGAGGTCTTCGACGGCGGCAAATACGTGCTGTCCACCGAGAACTACCCGTTCATCAGCCGCCTGAGGAACCTTTTCTCCGGTGGCATCAGCACGTTCAACTGCAAGGTCTACTTCGTCCGCAAGGCGCACTCCATGGAAATCCTCTGGGGCACGGACTCCCCGATACAGGTCCGCGACCCGGTGCTGCGGATAGCGACGAGCGTGACGGCGCGGGGCGCGTTCAAGGTGCAGGTCGACAACTCCAAGCTGTTCCTGATCAAGCTGCTGGGGAACAACGTACAGCAGCTCACCCAGGAGGAGCTCACCCGGTACTTTCGGCGCGAGTTCATGCAGCACATCAAGTCCAACATTGCGAAGGCGATCCGCGAGTCGAACGAGGAGATCCTGGGCATATGCGAGCGTCAGGCGCTCCTGGCGGAGACCCTGACGCCCATCCTCCGTGAGCCCCTTGCCAATTACGGGGTCCGGCTGGTCAACTTCACCATCGAGGCCATCGACATCCCGGAGCAGGACCCCAACCGCCAGAAGCTGGAGGCGGCCTACGCCAACAAGGGCGTCATGGGCATCCTGGGCAACGACTGGGGCCGGCAGCAGGCGAAGGAGATCCTGCACGACGTGGCAAACAACCCCGGGGCGGGCGGCGTGGCCGCGACGGGCGCGGGGCTGGGCATGGGCATGGTCGCGGGTGGCGTCTTTAACAGCATGGCCCAGCAGATGTTCGCGCCCATGCAGGAGCCCCGGCCGGAGGAGCGCCCCTTCCCTCAGGCGCCGTCCGGAGGGTGCTTCGTGCAGCGGGACGGCCCCGGCGGTGCGAAGCGCTGCACTCACTGCGGCACGGATAACCCGGAGGACTCCTTATTCTGCGGCCGGTGCGGGACGCGGCTGGACGCGCCCGAGGCCACGTGTGGAAACTGTGGGGCGGTGTTGCCCCCCGAATCCCGGTTCTGCAACAAATGTGGAACCCCCAGGAACTGAGGGAGCGTGAGAACGATGAAAAATGGCATCCTCTGGCTGATCCTCAAAGCGCTCTTCCCCGTGCTCTTCAACGCCGTGTTCTTCCTGGCGGACATCCAGCCGAAAAACGCCTCGGTGTGGATTTCTTACGTCTTCGTTCACAGCGCCTATGTCCTGCTGCTCCTGACCCCGCGTTTTACCGTGCGGTCGCGGAGCGTGGCCCTTTTCGGGGCCACACTGGGAGGGCTGGGACTGTTTTTCTTCCTGGCCGAGCTGGTCCTGGGCTCCGTGCTGATCGCGGTCCGTCCCGATGGCTGGCGTACGGCCTTTTTCCTCCAGCTTGTGCTGTCCGTCTTCCATATCGCCGCGCTGGCGGGCGTCATGCTGGCCGACCAACACACGGCCGCGGGCGAGACCGTGCGGGAGGCGGAGCTCCGGACCTTCAAGGGGCTGCTCTACGAGATGCGCCGGGCGGTGGACGAGGCCGGGGAGGGAGAGGAGGCCCGGCTGCTCCGCAGGACTTATGACCTGATGGCCTCCAGCCCCGTGAGGTCGCACCCGTCCGTATCGGACATCGAGCGCGACCTGGAGGCCGCGGTCCGCGCGCTGCCGCGCGTCGGGGCGCGCGGGGAAAACCGGGAGGACTTCGCCCGTCGGGCCGAGGAGATTCAGAGGCTGATACGGGAGAGGAACCACCTTTTAAAACGAACGTAAAGGAGAGGATTGCATTGATGCTGACCAAGGCCAAATGCCCCGCTTGCGGGGGCGCGCTGGAGCTCAACCCCGGCCTGGAGCGGGGGATCTGCGTCTACTGCGGCAGCGAGTTTCTGGTTCAGGAGGCTATTCAGAAATTCAAGGCGGAGATCGACGGGCTCCCAACCCTGAAGAACATGCTGATCCGCGCGGAGCAGAAGCTTTCCGACGGGGACCTAAAGGGGGCCGAGGCCTTGTATGAGGAGATACTGAAGGGTGCCCCCACTTGCCACGAGGCCTGGTGGGGAAAGTTCAGGAGTTTATTGGAGGGGGGGTATCTTCCAATAAGACTGGTTGATTGTCAGCATAGAGTAATTTCTCTTATAAAGCAAGGCTTTATCGAAAATGCGAAAAAAGAATTGAAAGACATCGTTGCGGCACTGGACAGGGCGGACCTGCAGTATCTTTTTGGGAACAACACCACGAATGCACTTCGCGCGATCGAATACGCTCCGGAAGAACTGAAGGGTGTATATCAGCAGAAATTCGATCAGATATTGAAAGATTGCAAAAAAATTTCGGAAGACATGAAAAAGTTGTTGACAGCGAGAGAAGAAGAGTTGAGAAAAGCGTCGATACAGGAGAAGAAGGCAGTATTTCTTCTTGTTTTGGGTGCGATCCTCGGAGGTATCATGGGATACTTTTGGAGGGGAGTTATTTTTGGCTTTATTTTGGGTATGTTGTGGGCAAGTGAAACGATGAAGGTAAAGATGATATTTCTTATTATTTTGGGTACGATCCTCGTCGGAGGTATCATGGGATACTTTTGGACTGGAGTTATTTTTGGCTTTATTTTTGGCTTTATTTTGGAAGTTATTCGGGAGGGTCGAAACGAAAAGGGAAGCGCTGACGCAACGACCACCGATGCTAGCTTGTCAAGTCAAACGCAATAGCACAAATCCGCAGGTTGCAAGGAAGTTACCGAAGATTAAGCTCGTTATAACATAGGTTAAGATGATTTTGATCTTGCACCCGTCGAGTGCGACAGGAAACGTTAGAAATCTGTCTTTGCCACAGGTTAAAAATCTTGCCTGCGGGATTGAGAACGGCATGGGCTGAGAAAAAGAAGTTCCTCGCTATCTCAAGTGGGTAAGGATGGGTTCAAAATTGTCAGAAGTGGTATAGTAGTGGCATTATGAAAGACATTCAAGTATTTGAAATCGCGCCTGCTCTGGGGAATCCGTGGTATATCGAATCCATAGACCTTGATGCCGATAGAAACCGCGATATTCGCGTTGATTTTAAAAAAAGGCTTTGGATTGACAATCCGTTACGCCATGCCTATTGCTGAGCGTGAAGCCAACCCCTTCGGACCACCTCCCCTTACAGGGGAGGCTCCACATTAGACGCGATTTGGTATGAGCCGTACCGAAAGCCGGGTGCGCCTTCGGAGCCGGGCGGCCTTTTGAGAGGGGACATCGGAATGATGAGCGGGGAGAGACGGGGCGTGCGAAGGATCGAGTTTTTTGCGCCGAGGGCCGTGGGGCTGGAAGAGGTGCTGGAGGCGCGGGAGCGGCGTCAGGCGGCTCAGCGGGCCCTGCTGGCGCGGTGGGGAGCGCCCCTCGTCAGCCTCTGCATGAATGTCCCCGGCCCCGTCAAGGACACGCCCCTGATCGAGCTGGCCTTTCGGCATGGACTTGACGCGCTCGAGGCGCGTCTGCCCCCGCTCCTGTCCATGGAGGTGAGGCGGGACGCCGCCGGGCCGGAGGCCCTCCTTGCGTGCCGGATGGAGGCGTCCGCGCTCAAGACTCTGGGGGAGGCGGTCGAGGCGGAGGCGCCCGTGGGGCGGCTCCTCGACGTGGACGTGTTGGACGGGGAGGGGCGCAAGCTCTCCAGGGCCGTGCCCCGCGCCTGCATCGTGTGC